>DAOMBL010000014.1:7311-18362 GCA_035427325.1 Casimicrobiaceae bacterium | reverse complement strand
CCGCCCAAGGTCTTCGAGTCCTACGTGATGCCCGAGATGATCCAGAACAAGGTGCTGAAGGGGATGTCGAACGCCGACTGCATCAAGACGGCGGCCGACAAGATCCGCCAGGTGATCACGTCCTGATCGGAGCCGCGCGCGCCGGCGTCCGGACGCCGGCGCGCGTGACCTGACGTCTCCCGTGAAGAACGACGCCTCGATCGTCGCGTTCCTCGCCATCGGCCTCGCGGTCGTCGGCGTGGTGATCGGCATCCCGCTCGTCCACGCGATGCAGCTCTCGCTCTACAAGCTCGAGTCGTTCGTCGGCCAGCCGGAGTGGGTCGGGCTCGCGAACTACGCGCGGGTCGGCTCCGACCCCGAGTTCTGGCGTGCGTTCGGGAACGGCACGCTGATCGCCGGTCTGTCGATCGTCCTGCAGGTCGTGCTCGGCATCGGCATCGCGATGGTGCTGAACGAGTCGTTCGCGGGGCAGGGCCTGGCGCGCGGCTTCATGATCCTGCCCTACCTGCTGCCGACGGTCGTCGCCTGCCTCACGTTCGAGTGGTTGCTCGACGGGAGCTACGGCTACGTGAAGGCGCTCCTCGCGACGTTCGGGTTGCCGATGTTCGACTGGTCCGCGTCGCGCGCCCCCGCGACCGCGACGATCGTGCTGGTGAGCGTGTGGATCTGGACGCCGTTCGTCGTCACCTGCGTGCTGGCCGGGCTGCAGTCGATCCCGAAGCAGCTCTACGAGGCCGCGAAGGTCGACGGCGCGGGTCCGTGGCAGCAGTTCTGGCACGTGACCATCCCCGGGCTGAAGCCGGTGCTGACCGTCGTCGTGCTGCTGCGCGGCATCTGGATGTTCAACAAGTTCGACGTCGTGTGGCTGCTCACGAAAGGCGGGCCGGTCAACTCGACCGAGACGCTTCCGGTGCTCGCGTACCGCAAGGCGTTCCAGGCGTTCGACGTCGGCGGCGGGGCGGCCGTGGCGACGATCTCGTTCCTGGTTCTCTCGGCGGTGATCCTCGTGTACCTCCGCCTGTTTCCGCTGGACGACCGATGAACCCGGGCCGGGGACCCGCGCACGCGCTGCGCCGGATGGCGCTCTACCTGGGTGTCCTCGTCGTCACCCTGTACTCGGTATTCCCGATCTACTGGATGGCGCTGTCGAGCACGCGCCCGCAGCAGGATCTCTTCACCAAGGCCTCGCTCGTCCCCTGGCCGATCGACTGGGAGTCGTACCGCAGCCTGCTCGAACTCACCGACTACCCGCGCCAGTTCGCGAACAGCCTGGCCGTGGCGCTCGCGACGGTCACGCTGACGATGGTGTTCTCGATCCTGATCGCCTACGCGCTGACGCGACTCCGGTTCCGGGGGAAGACCGCGATCGTCGCCGCGATGCTGTTCGGCTACATGTTCCCTCCGCTCATGCTGGCGATCCCGATGTTCTCGCTGTTCAACGCGGCGGGGCTCACCGACACCCTGTTCGCGCTGGTCGGGGCGCACCTCGCGATCGCGCTGCCGCTCGGCGTCTGGCTGCTCTGGGGCTTCTTCAAGACGATGCCGCTCGAGCTCGAGGAGGCCGCGATGGTCGACGGATGCTCGCGGTTGCAGGCGTTCCTGCGCATCGTGCTGCCGCTGTCGATGCCCGGCCTCATCACGGTCGCGATCTTCTCGTTCCTGCTGTCGTGGGGCGACTACGTGTTCGGGCTGATCCTGATCATGAGCGACCAGAACAAGACGCTGCCCGTGGGCCTCGCATCGATGCTCGGCTCGAACGACCTGCGGTGGGGCGACATCATGGCCGGCGCGACGCTGATCGCGATCCCGCTGCTGGTCCTGTTCACCTTCCTGTACCGGTACGTCGTGGCCGGCCTCGCCGCGGGCGCCCTCAAGGCCTGACGATGGCGCCGGAGGCGTTCGACTACGTCATCGCCGGCGCCGGCAGCGCAGGGTGCGTGCTGGCCAACCGATTGACCGCCGACGGCCGCCATCGCGTGCTGCTCCTCGAGGCCGGCCCGCGCGACAGCAATCCGTGGATCCACATCCCGCTGGGCTATGGCAAGACGATGTTCGATGCGCGGATCAACTGGAAGTTCGAGAGCGAACCGGTCCCCGGGCTCGGCGGGAGGCGCGTGAAGCAGCCGCGCGGGCGCGTCCTGGGCGGCTCGAGTTCGATCAACGGGCTGCTCTACGTGCGCGGGCAGCGCGAGGATTACGACGGGTGGGCCGCCTCGGGCAACCCGGGCTGGTCGTACGAGGAGGTGCTGCCGTACTTCCGCCGCTCGGAGGACCAGGTGCGCGGCGCGGACAGGTGGCACGCGACGGGCGGGGAACTCGGCGTCTCCGACCTCGACGCGCCCCATCCGATCGCGGAGGCGTTCATCGCCGCCGGCGTGCACCAGGGCATTCCGCGCAACGACGACTTCAACGGCGCGCGGCAGGAAGGCGTCGGGTATTTCCAGGCCACGGCGCGCAACGGCTTGCGCTGCAGCACGGCGGTGGCGTTCCTCCGCCCCGCGCGCACGAGGCCGAACCTGGTGGTCCGCACCGAAGCGCATGTCGCGAGGGTCGCGTTCGACGACAGGCGTGCACACGGTGTCGCCTATCGGCACGGGGGCGCGGATCACACCGCGCTCGCGCGGCGCGAGGTCCTGGTCGCCTCCGGCGCGATCCAGTCGCCGCAGTTGCTCGAACTCTCGGGCCTCGGCGACGCGAAGCGCCTGCAATCGCTCGGCATCCCGGTCGTGCACGACCTCCCCGCGGTCGGCGAGAACCTGCACGACCACCTGCAGGCCCGTCTCATCTACCGGACGCGCGAGAAGATCACCGTCAACGACGACCTGCAGAGCCTGCCGCGCAAGATCGCGATGGTGTGGAAGTTCGCGTTCGGCCGGCGCGGGCCGCTCGGCTGGCTGGCGGGCATCGCGGGCGGATTCACGATGTCCTCGCCCGGGCTCGCGCGTCCCGACATGCAGTTCCATCTCTACCCCTACTCGAGCGAGCGCGTCGATCCGTCGCTGCACGCGTTCTCCGCGTTCACGCTGACGGTCTGCAAGCTGCGCCCGGTGTCGCGCGGCAGCTGCCACGTCGTGTCCGCCGACCCGTTCGCGCCGCCGGCCATCCAGCCGAATTACCTCGGCGCGCCCGAGGACCTCGAGACCATGATCGCGGCGGTCAAGGTCGGCCGGCGCGTGGCGAGCGATCCCGCCCTCGCGGCGCTGATCAGCGCGGAGTACGATCCGGGCCCCGCCTGCGTGAGCGACGGGCAGATCGAGGCGTTCATTCGCGCGAAGGGCTTCTCGGTCTACCACCCGGTCGGCACCTGCGCGATGGCGCCGGGCGGCGTCGTCGACCCCGCGCTCCGGGTGCGCGGTGTCGAGGGCCTGCGCGTGATCGACGCGTCGGTGATGCCGTCGATCGTCTCGGGGAACACCAACGCGGCCGCGATCATGATCGCCGAGAAGGGCGCGGATCTCGTCCTGCGGGACGCGCGATGAGCCCTCCGGACGTCGCGACGATCCGCGAGGCGGCTCGATCGACGCCGGTCCTGGCCAGGCCCGACGTCCTCGTCGTCGGGGGAGGCTCGGCAGGCATCGCAGCCGCAAGCGCGGCCGCGCGCGAAGGCGCGGACACGCTGCTGATCGACCGCTACGGCTTCCTCGGCGGAACGCTCACGGCGGTCACGCTCGGGGGGTTCTGCGGGACGCACGCGGTCCTCGACGACGAGCGCCTCGGCCGGATCATCGGCGGCCTCTACCTCGACATCGAGGAGCGGCTCGCCGCGCGCGACGCCGTGCGCCCGCCGAAGCGTCACGGCCGCATCGTCGGCGTTCCCTACGAATCCGCCACGCTCAAGCTCGTCGCCGACGAATTCGTCGATGCCCACGGAGCGAAGGTCCTGCTGCACACCCATGCGGTCGACGCGGTCGCCGGCGGCGGTCGCATCGAGGCCGTGATCGTCGAGAACAAGGGCGGGCGCGGCGCGATCGTGCCGTCGATCGTGATCGACGCATCCGGCGACGCGGACGTCGCGGCGCGGGCCGGTGCGGGATTCGAGCTGGGATGCGACGGCGAGACGCAGTATGGATCGACGATGTTCCGGCTCGGCGGCGTCGACATCGCGCAGGCGTCGACGCTTTCGCGGCAGGACATCCGCGCGTGCCTCGAGTCGGCGGTGGAGGCCGGCCACCCGCTGCCGCGCACCACCACGGGCGTGCACGTCAACCCGCTCGAAGGCGTCGTGCACCTGAACGTGACCAAGGTCGGCGACGAACACGGCCGGCCGCCCGACCTCACCGACCCCGAGGCGCTCACCCGCGCAGAGCGCGAGGGACGCCGGCAGGTCTACCTCTACGAGCGGGCGTTCCGGGAGTACGTGCCCGGCTTCGCGCGTGCGCGGGTCATCGACATCGGCGCGATGATCGGAATCCGCGAGACGCGCCTCGTGCACGGCGAACGCGTGCTCAGCGAAGCCGACGTGCGCGGTTGCCTCAAGCCCGACGACCGGATCGCATGCTCGTCGTGGGCGCTCGAGCGCCATGGCCAGGGGTCCGCGACGGCCTGGGAGTTCCTGCCCGACGCCGAGTGGTACGGCATCCCGTACGGCTGCCTCGTCGTGCGCGGCTTCGACAACCTGCTCGTGGCCGGGCGCAACCTCTCGGCGTCGCACGGAGCGCAAGCTTCCGCGCGCGTCGCGGGTCCGTGTTTCGCGATGGGCGAGGCCGCCGGAATCGCCGCGACCATCGGGCTGTCCGCACGGGTCGCGCTACGCGATGTCCCGGTGGCATCGGTGCAACGGACGCTCGAGCGGCACGGCGCCATCCTGACCCCGGAATGGTCGTGACGTCGGCCCCGCGTTCGCGCCGGGCGGAGTACGAGGACGGGCAATGAACCGGAACGCCATCGAGCCGACGCTCGCCGACCCCGCGCTGCGTGCGCACTTCATCGGAGGGGCGTTCCGCGCGCCTGCGGGAGAGGTCCCGCTGCCGACGACGGATCCGTCGAACGGACGGACGCTGGCGACGTTCGTCGAGGCGACCGTCGCCGAAGTCGACGACGCGGTCGGGGCGGCGCGACGGGCCTTCGACGAAGTGTGGTCGAGGACGACGGTGCGCGAGCGTCACGTCCACATGAGGCGCCTCGCCGAGGCGCTCGAGCGGCGCGTCGAGCGGCTCGCGTGGATCGAGGCCCTCGACGTCGGCAAGCCGATCGTCGCTTCCCGCGCGACGATGCGCGACCTGCCCTACACACTCGACTACTACGCCGGCGTGCTGCTCACGCTGTCGGGCCAGACGCTGTCCGTCGGCGAGCACGACGTGCTCAACTTCACGCTGCGCGAGCCGCTGGGCGTGTGCGCGCTGATCGTGCCCTGGAACTATCCGTTGACCCTGGCGCTCCTCAAGATCGCCCCGGCGATCGCGGCGGGCAACACGGTCGTCCTGAAGCCATCGGAGGTCACGCCCCTGTCTGCGGCGGAACTCGCGCAGGCGGTCGCGGAGGCCGGGCTGCCGCCCGGCGTCGTCAACGTCGTCTACGGAGGCGGGCGGACCGGCATGCGGCTCGTCGAGCATCCGCAGGTCGCCAAGGTCTCGTTCACCGGCGGCAACGCGACCGGGCGCGCGATCTACGAGGCTGCGGCGCGGGCGATCAAGCGCGTGACGCTCGAACTCGGCGGCAAGACCCCGCTCCTCGTATTCGACGATGCCGACCTGGAACGCGCGGTGGCGGTGGCGCGAACGGACAACGTGCGCAATACCGGGCAGGTGTGCGCGGCGTGCACGCGCCTGATCGTCCACGAACGCGTGGCGGACGCATTCGTCGAGGCGCTCGGCAGTTCGCTGTCGTCGGTGCGCATCGGCCTTCCCGAATGCGAGGACACCGAGATGGGCCCGATCGTGAGCGCCCGGCAGCAGGAACGCGTGCGGTCGTACGAGGAACTCGCCGCCGGAGAGGGGGCGTCGGTGCGGCGATTCGCGGACATGTCGGCCCGGCGCGAACTCGCCGGCGGCTGCTTCCAGGCGCCCGTGCTGTTCCTGGACGCACGGAACGACATGCGCATCGCCCGCGAGGAGATCTTCGGTCCGGCACAGACCGTGCTCCGGTTCGCGACCGAGGAGGAGGGCGTGCGGCTCGCGAACGACTCGCCCTACGGCCTCGCGGCGTGCGTGTTCACGCGCGACTCGGGGCGAGGGCTGCGCGTGGCGAAGGCGCTGCAGGCCGGAACGGTGTGCGTCAACTACGGGGCGAAGGCGGTCGTCGATGCGCCGTTCGGCGGGTACAAGCAGTCCGGCATCGGCAAGGAGCGGGGTGTCGAGGCGATGCTGGACGACACCCAGCTCAAGAGCGTCCGGGTGTTCCACGGCTGACGGGCCCGACGACGCCGCGCCGGAGGCCGCGGCCCGGTCCGCTCACCGCCCGATCGCACGCTCCTTGCCTTCGAGCAACTGCCGGATGTTCGCCTTGTGGCGCCAGAGGAGCAGGACGGCGATCGGCACCATCGCCCAGGCGACGAGCGCGTTTCCCGCGACGTAGAACATGCCGAGCGGCATCAGCGCCGCCGCGGTGATCGCGGCGAGCGAGCTGATCTTGAAGCCGAATGCCATGACCAGCCAGACGACGGTGAGCGCGAGGCCGAGCGGCCAGTGGAGCGCGAACACGATGCCCGCGCCGGTGGCCACGCCCTTGCCGCCCCTGAAGCCGTGGAACACCGGCCAGCAGTGGCCGACGAAGACCGCGATGGCCGCGGCGGGCACCGCCCAGGCGGGCGCGCCCAGGAGCGGCGCGAGCTTCGCCACCGCGAACACCGCGACGAAGCCCTTGAGCCCGTCGCCCAGCAGCGTGAGGAGCGCCGCGGCCTTGTTGCCGGTGCGCAGCACGTTGGTCGCGCCGGGGTTGCCCGAGCCGTACTCGTGCGGGTCGGGCAGGCCGAACGCCCGGCTGACGACCACCGCGAACGAGATCGAGCCGACCAGGTACGCGCCGGCGGCGAGGAGGAGGGCGGCGAACAAGGGGAGGTCGAGGATCGCGGACGTCGACGGGTAAAATTGTAAACCCTCCTTGCCCCGGCATCGCCTTCGCCGAACGCGCCAACGTGACCGAGCCGACCAGCACGATCTTCATCCACGACCTGCGCGTGTCGACGCGCATCGGCGTCTACTCGCGCGAGGCGCACATGGACCAGACGGTGCGGCTCGACCTCGACATCGGCGCGCCGTCGGAGGAGCCGTTCTCGTCCGGCCGCTTCGAGGACGCGCTCGACTACGCTGCGGTCGTCGCGCGCATCAAGGCCTATGCGCTCGCGCACGAGCATCCGCTGCTCGAACGCTTCGCGCAGGGCATCGCCGACGTCGTGCGCGAGGAGTTCGGCGCACCGTGGGTGCGCGTGCGCGTCGCGAAGCTCGGCGCGCTGCCGGGCGTGAAGGAAATCGGCGTGGAGATCGTGCGCTGAGCGACGGGCTCGCGCGTCAGAGGGCCGGGGCGGCGGCGATGTCGACGAGCACCGGCTTCAGGACGCGGATCGCGTCCGCGGGCGCGAGGCCGACGAGGTAGCCGCGCCGTCCGCCGTTGACGTAGATCCGCGGCAGTTCCGCGATCGACGCCTGCATGTAGACGGGCATCGCGCGCTTCGTCCCGAACGGACTCGTGCCGCCCACCTGGTAGCCCGAGTGCCGGTCCGCGACCGCTGGGGCGCAGGGCGATACGCTCTTGACGCCGAGGTGCCGCGCCAGGTTCTTGGTCGACACCTTGCGGTCGCCGTGCATCAGCACGATCAGCGGCCGGCGGTGCTCGTCTTCCATGATCAGCGTCTTCACGACCTGGTGCTCAGGCACGCCGAGTTCGCGCGCCGAGACCTCGGTGCCGCCGCGCTCCTCGTAGGCGTACGGGTGGTCGGTCCACGCGACCCCGTGCTCGCGCAGCACGCGGATCGCCTGGGTGACCGGAAGGCGTTCCTTGTTCATCGCCGTTCAGGGCGCCGTCGCGACGATCGGCAGCGACCACGGATGCGGCCAGGCGATGCCGAACGGCAGGAAGGGCTCGTCCGCGATACGCGCGCTCGCGAAGCCCGCGCGGCCGAACTCGCGCAGCAGCGCGTCGCGCGCGAACACGCGCATCTCGAGCGTCGTGCCGGGGCCGCCGTGGAAGACGAGGTCCTCGTGCACCTCGGCGCGCCCGTCGGCGGTGCGGTTGAGGAGCCGCCAGCCTCCGCGGTGGGCCGCGAGCGACCAGTCGTGGAGATCGGGGAAGTGCTCGCGCGTTGCGGCCTCGAGCGTGAACGGGACGGTCATCACGAACCGGCCCCCGGGCTTGAGCAGCGCGAGCGCGTTGTCGAACGCGCGCGACACCGGTGGCGCGACGTGCTCGAACACGTCGCTCGCGATCACGAAGTCGCAGCGGCCGGCGAGCGCGGGGTCGATCGCGGTGATGTCGAGGCGCGGCTCGGCGTGGAAGAACGTGTTGCAGTAGTCGAAGGCGCGGGCGAGCGGCTCCGCGTAGCAGGCGGCGTCGGAGAGCCCGATACCTCTGAGGTCGCGGCGGGGCGCGAGATCCGTCAACGCCGAGCGCGAACCGGTGAGTTCGCGCACGACGAGGTCGGCGATCGCGCGGAACCGTACGTTCGAGCCGCACCGTGCGCAGGTGGGCCTCTCGCGGTCGAGCGCGCCGAGCGTCGCGCGCGCCGTCCCGCCGCACAGGTTGCACAGGAATGTGAACGGCGCGACGGCGTCGAGCGTCGCCGGGTCGACGTCTCCGATCGGAGTCGCGGCGGGCTCGCGCCCCGGTCCGGAGCGGACGCGGCGCCACAGTCGCGACGCGAGCGGGCGGAGGGACGGCGCTGCGGGCATGGCAACGCGCATTCTACGGGCCTCGCAAGCGAGGCGCGACGGGACGGAGCGAGCGGGCGGACGTTTGCCCGGGGTGCTCGATGCGGGGGTACCCGCGCCTGCACGCGCCGGCGGTCATCCGCGCGGGTGGTGCTGCGCGTGCAGGCGCTTCAGGCGCTCCCGCGCGACGTGCGTGTAGATGGTCGTGGTCGTGATGTCGGCGTGGCCGAGCAGGAGTTGCACGACGCGAAGGTCGGCGCCGTGGTTGAGCAGGTGCGTCGCGAACGCGTGGCGCAGCACGTGCGGCGACAAGGCTCCGGCGGGGATCCCGGCCTTCGCGCCGTAGCGCCGGACGAGCAGCCAGAACGCCTGTCGGGTCAGCGGACCGCGACGTGCCGTGACGAACACGTGATCCGGCTTCGCGCCGCCGGCGAGGGCGGGGCGCGCTTCGGCGAGGTAGCGACGGATCCAGGCGATCGCTTCGTCGCCGAGCGGCACGAGGCGCTCCTTGCTGCCCTTGCCGAGCACGCGCACGACACCGGCATCGAGCGACACCTGCCCGAGCTTCAGCCCGACGAGTTCGGAGACGCGCAGGCCGGTCGCGTAGAGCGTCTCGAGCATCGCACGGTCGCGCAGGCCGAGCGCGGCGTCCGGGTCGGGCGCGGCGAGCAGCGACTCGACCTGCGGTTCGGACAGGCCCTTCGGCAGCGATCGCGGCTTCTTCGGGGCGTTCACGCGTGCGGTCGGGTCTTCGCGCAATGCCCCGCGCTCGAACTCGAGCCGGTAGAAGCGGCGCAGCGCGGACAGTCGGCGCGCGATCGACGACGCGCGCGCCCGCTCGCGATACTGGCTCGCGAGCCAGGCCTCGATGTCGGAACGCTCCGCGCCGTCGAGATTGCGCTGCCGTTGCCGGGCGAGCCACGCGGCGAAGCCGCAGAGATCGCGCCGGTAGGCGGCGAGCGAGGCCTGCGCCAGGCCGTCGCGCAGCCACAACTGGTCGCAGAACGCGTCGATGCGCGCCGAGGCCTGTGGGTCGGGCTTCGGCCCGACGCCTTTCCGCTTCTGTGGGTCGGGCTTCGGCCCGGCGCCTCTCCGCTTCCGTGGGTCGGGCTTCAGCCCGACGCCTTTCCGTTGCGCCATCATCAGCCGCCGAAGCGGTAGCCCTCGTGCGCGAGCAGCCAGCGCTTGATCTCGGCGGGCTCGAATGCCGGGACGCTGTCCGGGTCCGGGGTCGCGAAGAGATCGGGCTCGCGCACGCCCGGGTCGCGCCGGCCCATGAACCCGCCGAGCGAGCCTCCCGCTCCCACCACGCGGTGGCAGGGGACGAAGAGCGGTATCGGGTTCGCGCCGCACGCCTGGCCGATGGCGCGTGCCTCAGTGTCGAGTTCGCGTGCGAGCGCGCCGTAGGTGCGCGCCTCGCCCGGCGGGATCCGGGAGATCGCGTCCCAGACCTTGCGATGGAACGGAAGGCCCATGAGGCGGATCGGGACGCTGAAAGCGAACGACGGATCGTCGAGGTAGCGTCCGATCTCCTCGACCGCGAGCGCCGCGACCTCGTCCGCGGGGTGCGACGTGCCAACGCTCGCGGGACGGTAGCGCACACCCGTCACGGCACGCCCGTCGGTCGAGATCTCGAGCGTCGCGAAGGGTGTCGTGACCGTCGTCGTCGCGCGGGGCGTGCCGGCCTTCATCGCAACGCGATCTTCGCGCCGATTCGCGCGCGCGTCGAGCGAGGCCGCCTCACGACGCGATCTTCGCCGGCGGCGAATCGACCTCGCTGGCCGGCGCCACGTCGTTCGCCCGCGCGGACAGGTCGTTCCGCCCCACCCTGCCGATCACGACGACGCGGCGGCCGACGAGGGGCAGCAGCTGCGTTTCCACCCGGCGATCGACGCCCTCGGCGAGCGCTTCCCGGACCCAGCCGCTCCGGTTCGGCCGCGCATCGAGCGTGATCCTGGCACCGGCATCGTCCGGGTCGACGAGTTCGAAACGGCGCAACTGCCGCGAATAGTCGAGCAGGGCGGTGACACGGGCGATCGTGCCCGTGTCCGAGTCCCGGAGGGCGGCGAACTCCCTGACGGCGAACGCTCGGGTCGGTACCGGCGCGCGGTCGGGGAGTCGTGCCGCGAGCGCGGAGCCGAGCGGCGTGAGTTCGTTGTCGACATCGATCAGCAACGCCGCGGCCAGCATCAGGATCGCGAGCGCCGGGCGGAGGCTGCGGGCGCCGGACGTGCGCTTGGCCCGCCGGTG
>DAOMBL010000014.1:0-7301 GCA_035427325.1 Casimicrobiaceae bacterium | reverse complement strand
CGACGAGCGACGCCAGTGTCGCGAACACGAGCATCGGAGCCGTCGGCGACGCCACCAGGCGCAATCCCTGCCAGACGGCGGCGACCGGTCCCGCGCCGCTCGCGCCCAGGAAATGCAAGGGTACGACGACGACCCACATCAGGTAACCGAGGGTCGCGAGCACGACGTACCAGCCTATGCATGCCGGGTAGAACGTCGCGACCGCGGCGAGCCAGGGGGCGGCGCGCGAGGGCGGGGCGGGGGTCGGGAGCGAGTCCGGGGTCGACGTCGGCATGGAGCGGGACAGAACGTGCGTTCGCGATGCGTCGGGTCGGCGTGATCGTTTCCCCGGAGTTGAACGCCCGGCCCTCGAGGACGGGGTTGACGACGCGGCTCTCCGGGCCGCCCCGCGGGGCGTGCGCGACGGCACGCACCGCCGCCGCCCTGCATCATCCGAGCTTCATCTGCGCGGGAAGCCAGGTGACGAGCGCGGGGAAATACCAGATGGCGAGCACCGCGACGCACATGAGGAGGAAGCTCGGCAGCGCCTGCCGCGCGATCCAGGTGATCTGCCGGCCCGTCATGCCCTGCAGCACGAACAGGTTGAAGCCGACCGGCGGCGTGATCTGCGCCATCTCGACGACGAGCACGACGAAGACGCCGAACCAGACGAGGTCGATCTTCGCGGCCTCGACCGTGGGCAGGATCACGCCCATCGTGAGCACGACCATCGAGATGCCGTCGAGGAAGCAGCCCAGCACGATGTAGAAGGCCGCGAGCGCCACGACGAGCGCGAACGGCGAGAGCCCGAGCGTCGCGATCCACTCGGCGAGGTGGCGCGGCAACCCGATGTAGCCCATCGCGAGCGTGAGGAACGACGCGCCCGAGAGGATCAGCGCGATCATGCAGTAGAGCCGCGTCGCGCCCATGATGCTCGATGCGAACGTCGCGCGCGTCAGCGATCCCTGTGCCGCGGAGACCGCCAGGGCGCCGACGACACCGAACGCGGCCGCCTCGGTGGCGGTCGCGACGCCTGCGTAGATCGAGCCCAGCACGAGGACGATCAAGAGCACGACCGGGATCAGGTGGCGCGAGGCGTGGAGCTTCTCTCCGAACGTCGTCTTCTCGCGCGCGACCGGCACCTGGTCGGGATGGACGAGCGCCCAGACGACGAGGTAGCCGGAGAACAGGCCCGCGAGCAGGATGCCGGGGAAGACGCCGGCGATGAAGAGCTGAGCGATCGAGACGTTCGCGGTGACGCCGTACACGATCATGATGATCGACGGCGGGATCAGGAGGCCCAGCGTGCCCGCGCCCGCGAGCGAGCCGATCGTGATGCCCTCGGGATAGCCGCGGCTCTTCAGTTCAGGCAGCGTCATCTTGCCGATCGTCGCGCAGGTCGCGGCCGAGCTTCCCGAGACGGCCGCGAAGATCGTGCAGCCGATGATGTTGGTGTGCAGCAGGCGGCCGGGCAGCTTCTCGAGCCACGGGGCGAGGCCGCGGAACATGTCCTCGGACAGGCGCGTGCGGAACAGGATCTCGCCCATCCAGACGAAGAGCGGCAGCGCGGTCAGCGTCCACGACGAGGACGCGCCCCAGATGGTGACCGCCATCGCGTCGCCGGCCGGGCGCGAGCTGAAGAGTTCCATGCCGACCCACGCCACCCCGGCGAGCGCGAGCCCGATCCACACGCCGCTGCCGAGGAGCGCGAACAGCGCGACGATCAGGAGCAGCGTGATTGCAGCGTCACTCATGGTGCAACGCTTCGGCGGGCGCACCGTGCGACCGGCGGCCGCGCCATTCCGCGACCAGCGCGTCGGTCATCGCCACGAGGAATACCGCCGTGCCGATCGCCATCGCGAGCTGCGGGATCCACAGCGGCGTGGCGTCGTTCGCGGTCGAGATGTCGTTGAACTCGAACGACTGCCAGGCGAGCCGCGCCGAGAACCAGGCGAACAGCGCGGCGAGCAGCGTGCCGGCGCCAAGCGCCCAGAGTTCCAGGCCGCGGCGCGCGCCTCCGGCCAGGCGATCGATCACGAGCGTCACCCGGATGTGCTCGTTGCGGCGGAACGTGTGCGCGAGGGCGAGGAAGCCCGAGGCCGCCATGCAGTAGCCGGCGTAGGCGTCGGTGCCCGGCAGGAGGAAACCGAGCCAGCGGCCCGCGATGGCCGTGAGCACCATCGCCAATGTGCCGACGAGGAACAGCGCAGCGAGCCAGGCGGCGCCGTCGTAGAGCCGGTCGAGGAAGCGGCGGATCATCGGGCTGCGGGTGGCGGGCGCCGGACCGCGCGCCGGCCGGGGCGCCCGTGCCGCCCCGGGCGCCCCCCGGACGTCACATCGCGCGGTAGGCGTCGATCACCTTGCGGCCTTCGTTGCCCGCCTTGCGCTGCCATTCGGCGAGCATGAAGTTGCCGACCTTGCGGAGATCCGCGGTGAGCTGCTCCGACGGCTTGGCGATGTTCATGCCCTTCGCCTTCAACTGGTCGACGTACCAGGAATTCTTCTCCTGCGAGAGCTTCCAGCCACGCGCCTCCGCGTCGGCGGCGGCCTTCAGCACCGCGGCCTGCGTGGTCTTGTCGGGCGCGTCGAAAGCGCGCTTGTTGACGATGATCGCGTTCTTGGGAAGCCAGGCCTGCGTGTCGTACCAGTTCTTGATGTGCTCGTAGGTCTTGCTGTCGTAGCCGGTCGAACCCGACGACATGTACGAGTCGATCACGCCGGTGGCGAGCGCCTGCGACACCTCGGCGGCCTGCACCGTCATCGGCTGCGCGCCGACGAGTTCGGCGATCTTCGCGGTCGCCGGGCTGTACGCGCGCCACTTGAGGCCCTTCATGTCGGCCACCGAGTTGAGCGTGCGGTTGGTGTAGATGCCCTGCGGCGGCCACGGCACCGTGTAGAGCAGCATCATTCCCTGCTTCGCGAGCTTGTCGTTCAGCGCCTGCTTCGAAGCCTTGTAGAGCTTGAAGGCGTCGGCGTAGGACGTCGCGAGGAACGGGATGCCGTCGAGCCCGTAGAGCGGATCCTCGTTCTCGTAGTTGACGAGCAGGATCTCGCCGGCCTGCGCCTGGTTGCCCTGCACCGCGCGCTTGATCTCGGGCGCCTTGAACAGCGACGCGTTGGGGTGGAGCTGGATCTTCAGCTTGCCGCCGGAACCCTTCTCGACGTCGTTCGCGAACTGCTGCAGGTTCTCGGTGTGGAAGTTGCTCGCCGGATAGGCGCTCGGCAGGTCCCACTTGGTCTGTGCGTACGCGAGCGGTGCGGCGAGCACCGCGGCGACTCCGGCGACGGCGACAAGGCGCTTCATCGAGGACTCCTCAAGGGTGCGCGGCACGCTTCGCGCCGGCGCGGGGTGGGGACGACGCGATTAGTACCACAGATCATGCCGCGCGACGCCAGGCGGAGCGAGCGACGCCGGCATGGAACCAGGTCACGAGCTGCGCGGCATCGAACACCGGGCGTTCGGTGGCGCGCACGACGGCGTCGCGGTAGGGCGGCATGTTCGCGCACTCGAGCACGATCGCGCCGACCTCCGGGTGCGTCGACACGAGCCGCGATGCGGCCCGGGTGACGTCGGCGGCCATCGCGCGCTCGTCGAGGGCGGGCGCGCCCTCGCGGATCGTGCGTGCGAACACGCCTGCCGGATCGACGCCCTCGACCGGGGTCGAGGCGTCGATGCGCGCGCACGCGAGCAGGTCCGGCCCGAGATCGGCCGCGGAGTAGGTGACGATGCCCACCGTCCGGCTCGGCGCGAGCGTCGAGCGCAGGAGCGGCACCTGGAGCAGCGCCGAGGTGAGCACCGGGACGGGGAGGGCCGCCACGAACTCGCGCTGCCAGCGGACGAGGAAACCGCAGGTCGTGGCGATCGCGATCGCCCCCGCGTCGATCAGCTCGTGCGCGGCGGCCACGAACGCCGGTAGCAGCGAATCATCGCGCCGGTGGACCACGCGCGAGGGGTCCGCGCCCTTCGGCGTCGCGTAGCGCACCGGGAAGTCGAAGGTGCGCGCGCAGCCGACGTCGCCGGGGACGCGCGGGAACGCGGTGTCGAGCGTGAGGATGCCGAGCATGGGGCGTCGGTCGCGTTCCCGGAGCTTCGCGAGGTCGTTTCCGGAGGGTTGATGACAAAATAGTGATAAATCGTTAGCATTTTGTCAACAACTCGATTGAGGAGACCCCGATGACCCCTGGCCGGCGCGCCCGAGCGGCGAAGCGCGATGCGAAGGCGGTCCCCCCCGCGCCCGACGTGCGCGGGGAGCCGGCGCCCGACATGCCGGTGGCGCCCCGGTTGTTCGTGTCGTCCTCGCACCTGGTTTCGGCGAAGAGCCGGGAGTTGTCCGAGTTCGAGTTCGGCCTGATCATCGCCGGCAACGCATTCAACCGCTGGGTCGTCCGCTGCATGGCCGCGGCCGGGTTGAAGGAGCTCGACACGCTCGAGGTGCTGCTGCTGCACCACGTGAACCATCGCGCCCGCGAGAAGCGGCTCTCCGACATCGCCTTCATGCTCAACATCGAGGACACGCACGTCGTCGCCTACGCGTTGAAGAAGCTCGTGTCGATGGAACTCGTGAAGACCGAGAAGCGCGGGAAGGAGGTGCTGTTCTCGACGACCGCGCGCGGGCAGGCGCACATCCAGCGCTACCGGGAGGTGCGGGAAGCCTGCCTCGTCGCGAGCGTTTCGGGCGAGGCGACCGAGAACCACGAACTGGGCGAACTCGCGCGCTTCCTGCGGACGCTGTCGGGGCTCTACGACCAGGCCGCGCGCGCCGCGACGTCGCTATGAGCGGGGACCCCCGCATCGACGTCGCGGGACGCTGGCAGTTCTGGATCGACCGCGGCGGTACGTTCACCGACATCGTCGCCCGCCGTCCCGACGGCACGCTCGCGACCCACAAGCTGCTGTCCGAGAATCCCGAACGCTACCGGGACGCGGCGGTGCAGGGCATCCGCGACCTGCTCGGGCTGGACGCGCGCGCGCCGATCCCCGCCGAGGCGATCGAAGCGGTCAAGATGGGCACGACGGTCGCGACCAATGCGCTGCTCGAGCGCAAGGGCGAGCGCACGGCGCTCGTGATCACGAAGGGCTTCGCCGACGCGCTGCGCATCGCCTACCAGAACCGGCCGAAGCTCTTCGTGCGGAAGATCGAGCTTCCCAGCCTCCTCTACGAGCGCGTGATCGAAGCCGACGAGCGGGTCGGCGCGCACGGCGAGATCGTTCGGCCGCTCGACGAAGTCGGCGTCGAGCGGGCGCTGCAGGAGGCCTTCGCGGCGGGAATTCGCGCGGTCGCCGTCGTCCTGATGCACGGCTACCGCCATCCGCAGCACGAGCGCGCCGTCGCGGCGATCGCGCGCCGCGCGGGTTTCCCCCAGGTATCGGTGTCGCACGAAGTCTCGCCGCTGATGAAACTCGTGTCGCGCGGCGACACGACGGTCGTCGACGCCTACCTGTCGCCGATCCTGCGTCGCTATGTCGACGAGGTCGCCGGCGATCTCGACGGTGGGGCCGGGCGCGTGCGGCTGCAGTTCATGCAGTCGTCGGGGGGGCTCACCGACGGGGGGCTCTTCCAGGGCAAGGACGCGATCCTGTCGGGTCCGGCCGGCGGCATCGTCGGCGCCGTCGAGGTTTCGCGCCTCGCGGGGTTCGACCGCATCATCGGCTTCGACATGGGCGGGACCTCGACCGACGTCACGCACTACGCCGGCGAGTACGAACGCGCGTTCGTGACGGAGGTCGCGGGCGTCCGGCTGCGCGCGCCGATGATGCGGATCCACACGGTCGCGGCCGGCGGCGGCTCGATCTGCAGCTTCGACGGATCGCGCTTCCGCGTCGGCCCCGAGTCGGCCGGTGCGAATCCGGGGCCGGCGTCGTATCGCAGGGGCGGACCGCTCACGGTGACCGACTGCAACGTGATGGTCGGCAAGCTCGATCCCGCGCTCTTTCCCGCGGTGTTCGGGCCGGGCGCGGACGAGCCCCTCGATGCGGAGGTCGTGCGGGAGCGTTTCGCCGCTCTCGCGAGCGAGGTCGAGCGCGCCACGGGCGAGCGGCGCTCGCCCGTGGAGATCGCCGACGGTTTCCTGAGGATCGCGGTCGAGAACATGGCGAACGCGATCAAGCACATCAGCGTCGAGCGCGGCTACGACGTCACCGGATACACGCTCTGCTGTTTCGGCGGCGCGGGCGGCCAGCACGCCTGCCTCGTCGCCGACGCGCTCGGCATGACGCGCGTGTTCATCCACCCGTTCGCGGGCGTGCTCTCCGCCTACGGCATGGGGCTCGCCGACGTGCGCGCGCTCAGGCAGCAGGCGGTCGAGGCGGCGCTCGACGACGCTTCGCTCGCCGCCTCGGAGGCGACATTCGGCGCGCTGGAGCGCGTCGCGCGCGGCGACGTCGAGAAGCAGGGCATCCCCGCGTCGCGCGTCGCCTGTCACCGGAGCCTCCACCTCAAGGTCGAAGGGACCGACACGACGATCGAGGTGCCATCGGGATCGCGCGGGGAGGTCGTGGCGGAGTTCGGGCGGCGCTACGCCCGGCAATACGGCTTCCTGATGCCCGGCCGGGCGCTGGTCATCGAGGCGCTGGCGGTCGAGGCGGTCGGCAGGACGGAGTCGGCGGCCGATCGGGCGATCGCGTTCGCGCCGCGCGAGGGTCCGCTCGTGCCGATCGCGAACCGCCGCATCTACGTCGCGGGGGCGCAACGGGACGCCGTGGTGTTCGCGCGCGAGGACCTTCGGCCGGGCGACCAGATCGTCGGACCCGCGATCGTCCGCGAGCCGAATGCCACGACGGTCGTGGAACCGGGGTGGCGGGCGACGCTCAGCGCGCGCGACGACCTGGTGCTCGAACGCGTGGA
This sequence comes from Casimicrobiaceae bacterium, assembly GCA_035427325.1. Taxonomy (GTDB): domain Bacteria; phylum Pseudomonadota; class Gammaproteobacteria; order Burkholderiales; family Casimicrobiaceae; genus VBCG01. The sequence goes on along the minus strand of DAOMBL010000014.1, from coordinate 477 downwards.
GGAACTGGCGCGCGCGCACGCGATCGGCACATCGGCGGACCCGGTGCTGCTCGAGGTCTTCAACAACCTGTTCATGGCGATCGCCGAACAGATGGGCGTCACGCTCGCCAACACGGCGACCTCGGTCAACATCAAGGAGCGGCTCGACTTCTCGTGTGCGCTGTTCGACGCCGGGGGCAGCCTGATCGCGAACGCGCCCCACATGCCGGTGCACCTGGGGTCGATGGGCGAGAGCGTGAAGACGATCATCGCGCGGCGGGCCGGCACGATGAGGAACGGCGACGCCTACGTGCTGAATGCGCCGTACAACGGCGGGACGCACCTGCCCGACGTCACCGTCATCGCGCCGGTGTTCCTCGGCGGCCAGAAAGCAGGGTCAGGGGAAAAAGTAGGGTCAGACTCGACTTTCTCCGCACCGAAGCCAGCCGGCCCGAACGAGAAAGTCGAGTCTGACCCTACTTTTTCTCCACCGGAGAC
>DAOMBL010000013.1:0-18411 GCA_035427325.1 Casimicrobiaceae bacterium | reverse complement strand
GGCCTTGCGACGGACCCCGGGCGCGCGGAGCGCCGCTCGCTTCGCCCCCTCCGCGTCACGGCGGGTTAATCTTTGGCGGCGGTGCCCGGCGGACACGGTGTAGGCTGTCGGGAACCACGCCACGGAGCGCGCCATGAACGCACGGCCGAAGATCATCCTGTCCGCGACCGACGCCGAACGCCTGGACCAGTTGTTGTCCGCGGTGCCGAGGATCTCGTTCTTCGGTCGCGACGAACTCGAGGCCGAACTCGCGAGCGCGACCGTCGTCGAGCCGGAGCAGGTGCCGCCCACGGTGGTCACGATGAACTCGACGGTGCGCTTCACCGTCGCGTCGTCGCAGCAGGAGTTCGAACTGACGCTCGTCTATCCGAAGGACAGCGGCACGAACGAGAAGACGATCTCGATCCTCTCCCCGGTCGGCAGCGCGCTGCTGGGACTGTCGCAGGGGGACGAGATCGAGTGGCCGGCCCCCGGCGGCGGGCTCGTCAGGGTGCGCGTCAAGGAGGTCGTCTACCAGCCGGAGCGCACCGGGGTGTACCACCGCTGACCCGCGCGGAACCGGGTCGGGTCGCGTCAATCGCAGACGCGCGGCACCCGCTGCGCGAGGAGCCGCTCCCACCGGGGGTCGCCGCGCAGCGGCGCAAAGCTCGGATCGGCCGGCAGCATCATGACGTTCGGGTCACGCGTGCGGATCGCCTGCTCGAGCAGCGCGAACGCCTCGTCCGATCGTCCGCAGCGCAGCGCGACGATCGCGAGCACGTAGGGCGAGACGCAGTGTTCGCCGAAACGCGCGCGCATGCGCGCGATCGTCGCGTCCGCGTCGGCCACGCGGCCGGCCATGCCCTGCGCGGCGGCGAGGCTCGCGTGGCAATTCGGGTGGTCCGGCGCGTACTCGCGGGCACGGACGTAGTGCGCGACGGCGACGTGCGCGTCGCCGCGCACCAGCGCGATCACCGCGGCGAGCCCTTCGACCGGTGCGCTCCGCGGCGCGATGTCGCGCATCCCGGCGAGTTCGGCCTCGGCGTCGTCGAGCCGCCCCTGCGCGATGCGCAGGTTGATCATGTGCATGCGCGCGTTCGCGTACTGCGGATCGAGCCGCCGCGCGAGCGAGAGTTCCTGCTCCGCGGCGTCGAACTCGCCGCGGGCGAGCAGGTGGCAGCCGAAGGCCGAGTGCACGAACGGCGCCTGCGGGGCGAGCGCGATCGCGCGCTCGAAGCCCGCGCGGGCGGCCGGCCAGTCGTAGTCGAACTGATGGGCGATCGCGCCGAGCAGCGCGTGCGCGTCCGGATTCGACGGATCGACGTCGAGCGCGCGGCGCAGCGCCTCGGAGGCGTGCTCGGAGGCCGGGCCGGGCTCGTGGTACCAGCCCGCCGCGAGGTTGAACCAGGCGCGTCCGAGGCCCACCAGCGCGGGAACGTAGCGCGGCGCTTCGCGCAGCGCGGCCTCGAAGCGTTCGAGCGCCTGTTCGAGCGTCGGACGCGACAGCGGCTGGCGCAGGAAGTGCTCGCCCCGCTCGACCAGGTCCCTCGCCGCCCGCGTCTCGCCCGCAACGGGTCCGACGCGCCAGTGCAGCGTCGGAACGTAGCTCCCGACCGTAAGCCGGAACTCGAGCAACGCGCTCCCGCCCTCGTCCTCGTAGTACTTCGCGAGGCGCCGGCGAAGCCGCCGCGCCTCGACGCGCACGATCGTGTCGCGCCCCGAGTCGAAGGCGTCGATCGAGCGGTCGAAGACCTCGAGCGCCAGCACCGGTTCCTTCAGTGCGCCGAGGTTTCCGTCGACCGCCTGGGTCACGAGGTGGCGCAGGAACCGCTGGTGCCGCCGCGACACGCGGAACGCCCGGCTCTCCGCGACGCGATCGAGTTCGCGCTCGATGAGCGAGCGCGCGATCGCGGCCCCGGGCCGCACGAGCGCGGGGCGGTCGTCGGGTTCGCGCGGACAGGGCACCACCGGGTCGCGCACCTCGTCGCCGTCGTCCGTGCCAGTGTAGCCGACGGATTCCGGCGCGGGGAGACCGCCCGGCGCCGAGCCGGCCTTCGGCTCCGTGGACCGCCGTTCGCGTGGCACCCGTTCCGAGCGCGTGCGGCCCCCGCGCCGCCCGCAGTTCGCCATGTTCGCCCGGCGCTTCGCCATGCTCGCCGCGGCACGGAGTGTTCTAATGCGCGCCAGCGGGACGATCCCGCGAGGATCCTTCGATGTCCCTGCTTCGGTTCGCCCGCGCCGCCGCCTGGATGGCGCTTGCCGCCTCCACCGCGCTCCACGCCCAGGTGGACCGTTTCTCGCCGCAGGGCGAGGTCAAGGGCATCCGCCAGGCCACCGCCCGATTCGCCCGGCCGATGGTGGCGTTCGGCGATCCGCGGCTGCCCGATCCGTTCGACGTCGACTGCGCGGAGAAGGGCACCGGGCGCTGGGTCGATCCGCGCCACTGGACCTACGACTTCGAACGCGACCTCCCCGCGGGCGTGCGCTGCACGTTCACGTTGAGGAACGGGCTCGCGGCGGCCGACGGCACGCCGGTCGCCGGCGGCGCGCGCTACGCGTTCACCACCGGCGGGCCGGCGATCGTGCGCAGCCTGCCCTGGGACGGCGCGAAGATCGACGAGAACCAGGTGTTCATCCTCGGCCTCGACGCGCCCGCGACGCCGGAATCCATCGTCGGGAACGCGCGCTGCGTCGCCACCGGCATCCACGAGGAGATCGGCGTGCGGCTCGTCACGGGCGAGGAACGCAGGACGATCCTCGACAACCGCAAGTCGTTCGCGGCGTCCTATCTGCGCTCGGTCCTCGTCGACGACGAGGCGGGCCGCGCGCGCGCCTTCCTGTTCCGCCTGCCCGCCGCGGGCAGCGACCGCGACCGGTTCCTGAGGCTGCGCGACGCGCCCGACTCGCCGCTCGTCACGCTCGCGTGCGCGCGCACCCTTCCCGCGGACGCCGAGGTGAAGCTCGTCTGGGGCCGCGGCATCGCCGCCACGACCGGCGTCGCCACGACACGGGCGCGCTCGCTCGCCTTCCGCGTGAGGAGCGCGTTCCGCGCGTCGTTCAGCTGCGAACGCGTGAACAAGGACGCGGGTTGCATCCCGATCCTGCCGATGACGCTCGCCTTCTCCGCGCCGATCGCGCGCGCCGACGCGGCGAAGATCCGGCTCGTCGATGTCGCCGGCAAGGCGACGCCGGCGAGGTTGCCGAAGGACGACGGCAGCGGTGTCGCGTCGGTGACGTTCGGGCCGGGACTCGCCGAGCGCGCGCGCTATCGCATCGAACTCCCCGGCGGGCTCGCCGACGACGCCGGCCGTACGCTCGCGAACGCGCGCTCGTTCCCGCTCGCGGTTCGCACCGACGAGGCCCCGCCGCTCGCGAAGTTCGCCTCCGACTTCGGCATCCTCGAGCGCACGCTGCCGGACGGTGCGAAGCCGATGCTGCCGGTCACCGTGCGCAACGTCGAGGCGTCGATTCCCGGCGCGGCGAGCGTCGTGCGCACCGCGCCCGCAGGCGACCGTGCCCCGGTCCCCGGGCGGGTCGCACGCATCGCGCCCGGCGACGAGGCGACGATCGTCGCGTGGTTCCGGCGGCTCGCGTACGCGAACCGCATCGAGCGCGACTACGACCGCAAGACCGACACCTGGACGGTCAGGCGCAACGGCTACGCGAAGTCGATCTTCAATTCCGCCGACACGGTGACGAAGATCCGCGTGCCGAAACCCTCCGGCGCGCGCGCCTTCGAGGTCGTGGGCATCCCGCTGGCCGGACCCGGGTTCTACGTCGTCGAACTCGCGAGCCCGAAGCTCGGCGCGGCGCTCATCGGCAGCGACGAGACCTTCCACGTGCGCGCCGGCGCGCTCGTCACCGATCTCTCGGTGCACGTCAAGCTGGGGCGCGAGTCGTCGCTCGTGTGGGTCACGCGGCTCTCGGACGCCTCCGTCGTGCCGAGCGCGGCGATCGCCGTGCGCGACTGCCGCAATCGCGTCCACTGGGAAGGGCGGACCGATGCATCGGGAATCGCGCGCATTCCGCGGGCGCTGCCGCCGCGCGACGACCTGCCCGCCTGCGAAGGCGAGCACGACCGGCGCGAGTACGTCGTCACCGCGCGCACGTCGGACGACCTGGCGTTCGCGTTCACCGACTGGGGCGAGGGCATCGCACCGTGGCGCTTCAACCTGCCGACCGGGCGCTGGGACGGCCCCTTCGTCGCGCACGCCGTGCTCGACCGCACGCTCGTGCGCGCCGGCGAGACCGTGTCGATGAAGCTCTTCGTCCGCCGGCAGACCGGCGACGGGTTCGCGTTCGTCGCGCCGGGAGCGCTCGGAACCTCGCTCACGATCCGCCACCAGGGGTCGGATCGCGAATATCCGGTGCCGGTGCGCTGGACGCCGGGTACCGCGGCCTCGGGCGAAGCGAGCTTCGCGGTGCCGAAGGACGCGTTCTCGGGCACCTACCAGGTCTTCGTCAACGACACGCTCTCGCCCGGGTCGAAGGAGTCGCAGCAGCGGCTGGCGGGATCCTTCCGCGTCGAGACGTTCCGCGTTCCGCTGCTGCGCGCGCGCGTGCAGGCGCTCGGCGCCCCGCTCGTCGCCGCGCGCGAAGTCGCCCTCGACATGCAGGTCAACTACCTGTCGGGCGGGGGCGCGGGGGGACTGGCCGCGACGCTGCGAACCGAGGTCGAGCGCAAGCACGTGTCGTTCGCGGACTACGACGGCTTCACCTTCGCCGGCGGCGACGTCGCGGAAGGGCGCGAGAGCTACGGCGACGCCTACGCCCAGGCGGGCGCGTTCACCTTCGCCGATCCGGACCTCGTCGACGAGTCGGGCCGGCCGGCTTCGACGTTCCGCGGGAGCGAGATGCCGCTGAAGCTCGACGCGTCCGGCGGGGCGCGCACGACGGTGGCGGCGCCCGCGGCCGCCGATGTGCCGCAGGAACTCCTCGCCGAACTCGAGTACCGCGATCCCAACGGGGAGACGCTCACCTCGTCGGCGCGCGTGACGCTGTGGCCGGCGGGCATCGTGCTCGGCATCAAGCCCGACAGCTGGGTGGCGTCGAAGGACCGCGTGAAGTTCACGGTCCTCGCGCTCGACCTCGCCGGCAAGCCCGCGGCCGGCGTCGCCGTGCGCACCGACGCGTTCGTGCGCGAGGCGTTCTCGCACCGCCGCCGCCTCATCGGCGGCTTCTACGCCTACGAGCACGGCTACGACACCCGGCGCGCCGGCGACCTGTGCAGCGGCACGACCGACCGGCTCGGGATGCTGGTGTGCGAGAGCGCGCCTCCGGCCAGCGGCAACCTGATCCTCCGCGCGCGGGCGACCGATGCCGCGGGACGCGCGGTCGTCGCGCGCGCCGACACCTGGGTCGCCGGCGACGACGATGCCTGGCTGTCGGCCTCCGACCACGACCGCCTCGACCTCCTGCCCGAGAAGAAGCGCTACGAACCGGGCGCGCGCGCGCGATTCCAGGTGCGCACGCCGTTCCGCGAGGCGACCGCCCTGGTGACGCTGGAGCGCGAAGGCGTGCTCGATGCGTTCGTGACGCGCGTCGATCGCGCCGATCCGGTGCTGGAGGTGCCGGTCCGGGGGAACCACGCGCCGAACGTGTTCGTGTCGGCGCTCCTCGTGCGCGGGCGCATCGGCGAGCCCGCGCCCACCGCGATGGTCGACCTCGGCAAGCCGGCGTTCCGGATGGGACTCGCGGAGATCTCGGTCGGCTTCGCCGCGCACGAACTCGCGGTGCGCGTCGTGCCGCCGAAGGACACGTTCCGCACACGCGACCGGGTTCCGGTGGCGATCGCGGTGCGGCTGGCCGACGGCAGCGCGCCGCCGGCCGGCAGCGAGGTCGCGCTCGCCGCGGTCGACGAGGGGCTGCTCGAACTGCTGCCCAACGCGTCGTGGAAGCTGCTCGACGCGATGATGTCGCGCCGGGGCGTGGAGGTCGAGACCGCCACCGCGCAGATGCAGGTGATCGGCAAGCGCCACTTCGGCCGCAAGGCGGCCGCGCCGGGAGGCGGCGGCGGACGTTCGCCGTCGCGCGAGCTGTTCGACACGCTGCTCCTGTGGCGCGCGAGCGTGCCGCTCGACCGCGAGGGCAACGCCACCGTCGAGATCCCGCTGAACGATTCGCTCACCGGCTTCCGCATCGTGGCGGTCGCGTCCTCGGGTGCGGGGCGCTTCGGCACCGGCGAGGCGACGATCCGCTCGACGCAGGACCTGATGCTGCTCGCGGGGCTGCCGCCGCTCGTGCGCGACGGCGACCGCTTCCGCGCGATCGCCACCGTGCGCAACGCGTCGACGCGCGCGCTCGAGGTCGCCGTGAAGGCCGAGGCAACCGCCGCGGGCAGGCCGGTGGCGGGCCTCGAGCCGCGCACGCTCTCGCTCGCGGCGGGCGAAGCGCGCGAGATCGGGTGGGACGTCTCCGTGCCCGCGGGCGCGACGTCGATCGCGTGGGCGTTCGAGGCCGGGGAGTCGGGACCGCCCCCCCCTGCCGTTCGCGCACGCGATGCGGTCAAGGTGACGCAATCCGTCGCCCCCGCGGTGCCGGAACGCACGTTCCAGGCGACGATGCTTCAACTCGCCTCGCCGACGACGATTCCGGTCGCGCGGCCCTCCGACGCGCTGCCCGGGCGCGGCGGGATCGACGTGGAGCTCCGCGCGAAGCTCGCGGGAACGCTGCCTGGCGTGCGCGAGTATCTCGCGCGCTACCCGTTCACCTGCTTCGAACAGCGGGCGTCGGTCGCGATCGGGCTCCAGGACCCCGACCGGTGGGCCGCGCTGATGCGCGCGCTGCCCGACCACCTCGACCGCGACGGCTTCGCCCGCTACTGGCCGACGATGCGCGAGGGCGACGACGTGCTCACGTCGTACCTGCTCTCGGTCGCACACGAGGCCGGCTACGCGATCCCGGAGCGCGAGCGCCGGCGGATGGAAGATGCGCTGGTCGCGTTCGTCGAGGGCCGCGTGCGGCGCGCCTCGGCGCTGCCGACCGCGGACCTCGCGATCCGCAAGGTCGCCGCGCTCGAAGCGCTGTCGCGCCGTCAGGCGCCGCTCGACGCCCGCTGGCTCGACAGCATCGCGATCGATCCGAACCTCTGGCCGACCTCGGCGGTCATCGACTGGGTCCTCGTGCTCCAGCGCCAGCCGAAGCTGCCGCAACGCGACGCGCGCCTGCGCGCCGCCGAGGAGATCCTGCGCGCACGGCTCGACTTCCGGGGCACGACGGTGGGCTTCTCGACCGGGAAGACCGACGCGCTGTGGTGGCTGATGGTGTCGGCGGACGCCAACGCGAACAAGCTCGTCCTCGCGATGCTCGGGAATCCCGCCTGGAGAGGACCTGCCGCGGCTCGTGCGCGGGTCGCTCGGCCGCATGCAGCGCGGGCGCTGGAACACGACGGTCGCCAACGCCTGGGGCACGCTGGCGCTGGCGAAGTTCTCCGGGCGCTTCGAGGCGACGCCCCCCTCCGGGACGCCGACCGCGACGCTCGGCGCGGAGACCTTCGCGCACCGCTGGGACACCGACGACGGCGTGAGATCCTTCGGGCAGCGTCTTCCGTGGCCCGACGCGAAGGCCGGCCTCGCGCTCGCGCAGGACGGCGCCGGGGCACCCTGGGTCAGCGTGCGGAGCGTGGCCGCGATCCCGCTCGCCGAACCGATCTCCTCCGGCTATCGCGTGACGCGCACCGTCACGGCGGCGCGCCAGCAGACGCCCGGGATCTGGCGGCGCGGCGACCTCGCGCGCGTGACCCTCGACGTCGACGCCCAGTCGGACATGGCGTGGGTCGTCGTGAGCGACGCGCTGCCCGCCGGCGCGACCGCGCTCGGCCGCGGCCTGGGCGGCGAGTCCGTCATCGCGACGTCGGGCGAGCGTCGCGTCGGCACCGTGTTCCCCGCGTTCGAGGAGCGGACCTCCGGTGCGTTCCGCGCGTATTTCCGCTACGTGCCGAAGGGCCGTTTCGTCGTCGAGTACACGATGCGGCTCGACAATCCGGGCGACTTCACGCTGCCGCCCACCCGCGTCGAGGCGATGTACGCGCCCGAGATGTTCGGCGAGACGCCCAGCCCGCCGTGGAGCGTGCTGCCATGAAGACGGTCCCGGCCGCCGCGCTGGCGATGCTCGTCGCCGCGCTCGCGCTGCCGGCGCCGGGCGCCGGATTCGACCCGGCGCTCCCCGCGTTCGCCGAGGTCCGCGACGCGCACCGCTCGTCGGACGCGGTGCTCGTCGATCGCCGCGGCGCCGTCCTCGGGCATGCGCGCATCGACCGCAGCGTGCGCCGCCTCGACTGGGTGAGGCTCGACGACGTGTCGCCCGCGATGGTGGCGGCGACCCTCGCGGGCGAGGACAGGCGCTTCTTCGAGCATGACGGCGTCGACTGGGCGGGACTCGCGGTGGCGGCCTTCGACAGCGTGCTGCGCGCGATCGACGGCCGGCGGCCGCGCGGCGGCTCGACGATCACGATGCAACTCGCCGGGCTCCTCGATCCCGCGTTGCGCGCGCGCCCGGGCGAGCCACGCACGTTCGGCCAGAAGTGGGACCAGGCCGCGGCCGCACTCGCGCTCGAGAAGACGTGGTCGAAACGCGAGGTGCTCGAGGCCTACCTGAACCTCTCGCCCTACCGCGGCGAACTGGTCGGCATCGGCGCCGCCGCGCGGAACCTGTTCGCGAAGGCGCCCTCGGGACTCGACGCGCGCGAGTCCGCGATCCTGGTCGCGCTGCTGCGCGGCCCGTCGTCGGGACCCGCGCTCGTCGCGCAACGCGCCTGCGCCGTGGCGCGCTCGGTCGCGGCGTCGGCCGACTGCGACGCGATCCGCGCGGGCGCGTCGTTCGCGCTCGCCGGAGGCTACCGGCTCCCGCCCGACGGCGATCTCGCGCCGCACCTCGCCGCGCGACTCCTGCGCGTCCCCGGCGAGCGGCTCGCGACCACGCTCGACGCCGACCTGCAGGCCTTCGCCGTCGCCACGCTCGCCGACCACCTCTCCGGACTCGCGGAGCGCGGCGTCGGCGACGGCGCGATCGTCGTCCTCGACAACGCGACCGGCGAGGTCCTCGCCTGGGTCGGATCGAGTGGCGCCCTGTCGCACGCGCGCGAGGTCGACGGCGTCGTCGCGCCGCGCCAGGCGGGATCCACGCTGAAGCCCTTCCTCTACGCGCTGGCCCTCGACGGGCGAACGCTCACCGCGGCCTCGCTCGTCGACGACAGCCCGCTCGCGGTTCCGACCGCGCGCGGCATCTACGCGCCGCAGAACTACGATCGCTCGTTCCGGGGCAGCGTGAGCGTGCGCACCGCGCTCGCGGGCTCGCTCAACGTCCCGGCGGTCCGCACGCTGGAGGCGATCGGCCTCGACCGCTTCCACGACACGCTGCGCGCGCTCGGTCTCGACACGCTCGTCGAGCCCGCCGATCACTACGGCGCCGCGCTGGCGCTCGGAGGCGCCGACGTGACGCTCCTCGCGCTCGCCAACGCGTACCGCGCCCTCGCCAATGGCGGCAACTGGAGCCGCAGCCGCGTCGTGGCCGCGGGGCCCGGCGCGCCGATGCGCCTGCCGATCGGCCGCGACCCGGGCGAGTCGCGCCGCGTGTTCGGCGCCGCCTCGGCGTTCGTCGTCGCGGACATCCTGTCCGACCGCGGGGCACGCGCGATCACCTTCGGGCTCGAGAATCCGCTCGCGACGCGCGTGTGGAGCGCCGTGAAGACCGGGACGAGCAAGGACATGCGCGACAACTGGTGCGTCGGCTTCACGTCGCGCTACACGGTCGGCGTCTGGGTCGGGAACTTCTCCGGTGCACCGATGCACGACGTGTCGGGTGTCTCGGGTGCGGCGCCGATCTGGCGCGATCTCGTCCACCGGCTGCATCGCGACACGCCTTCGGTGCGGCCCGCGCCTCCCCCCGATCTGGTTCGTGCCGGAGTTTCGTTCGATCCCCCGGTCGAAACCGCACGGCAGGAGTGGTTCCTGAGCGGCACGGCGATGCGGGTCGTGCGCGCGGCGACGCGCGACGACGACGCTGCCGCCACGCTCGCGCCACGCATCCGCTACCCCGCGCCGGACACGATCATCGCGATCGATCCGGACATTCCGGCCGCGCGCCAGCGGGTCGCGTTCGTCGCGAGCGTCGACCACGCCTCGCTCGAGTGGCGCGTCGACGGCGAGCCGATCCGGGAGCGCGGCGGGCGCGTGCTGTGGGCACCCGAACCGGGCCGGCACGTCATCGCGCTCACCGACGGGACCGGCGAGACCGTCTCGACCGTGACGATCGAGGTCCGCGGCACGATGTGACGCCATCCCCGGGTGCATCGCGGCGCGTGCGCGACACGGCCCCGATCGTGCTGCGCTGCGGAACGCATTCCGCGGCGATCCCCTCGCGCGCGAAGCCCACTCGTGCGTATCATGTCCGGGTCCGCGGGCACCCGCCGGGTGTCGCGCGAGGATCCCGAGGAGGAGCCATGGCGAAGAAGGGCGGAAGCGACGGCGTCTACCGTGTGACCGAGGTCATCGGCACCAGCGCCGTGTCGTGGGAGGACGCCGCGAAGCACGCGGTGGCGATGGCGGCCAAGTCGCTGCGCGACCTGCGCATCGGCGAGATCACGAAGCTCGACATGAAGATCGAGGGCGGCAAGGTCGTCGCCTACCGCGCGCGGGTCCAGCTCTCGTTCAAGTACGAGGGTTGACGGCCCCCGGGAACGGCGGCCGGCCGGTGGCGGCATGCACCGCCGTCACCGGCCCCACTTCTCGAGGTAGAGGCGGTAGGCCTCGTCCCATTCCGGCCCCACGCCGCCCTGGCCGTAGCTCGCGTGCGTGATCGCGATCGGCCAGGTGCCCATCGCGAGCCCGGCCGCTTCGCAACTGCGGCAGAAGTCGGTGTCGTAGAAGTGGAAGCGGAACCGGGGATCGAAACGCACGCCCCGATCGCGCAGCGTGCCCGCGCGCGAAGCGAGGAATACGCCGTCGAGCAGCACCACGGCCTCCGGCGTGGTGCCGAAGCGGCTCGGGACCGACGACTCCCGCGTCCCGTGGAACACGCCGCCGGAGAGCTTCGCATGGTGCTCGGCTTCGGTGGCCCCCGCCGCGGCCCATGACTGCTGCTTCGGATCGCGAACCCTGCTGCCGGCGACGCCGATGACGTCGTAGGCCGCCAGCGCGTCTTCGAGACGGTGCGCGACGTACCAGTCGTCGATCCACACGTCGTCGTGGACGAACGCCAGGATGTCGTCGGGCTCCGCCAGGTCGATCGCCTGGTTGTAGGCGCGGGCGAGCGGCTCGCGGTTCTCGTAGGCGACCGCGATCACGGCCGGCGAGAACTCGATGATGCGCCCGAGCGAGCGGGCGAGCATCGACTCGTGCTCGAACGCGCTCTGCGACAACCGCGTGCAGGACACGAACCAGACGCGCACGATCTTCCGGTCAGCGTGCCGCGGCGGCGAGCGCGCGCCACACCCGCTCCGGCGTGAACGGCATCTGCAGCGCGTCCGCGCCCGCCCCGGCGCCGGCGCGCACCAGCGCATCGACGACGGCGCTCACGACGGCGGGCGTCGCGCCGATCGTGCCGAGTTCGCCGACGCCCTTCACGCCCAGCAGGTTGTTGCGGCAGGGCGTGGATTCGTCCATCGTCATCGCGAAGTGGCGCACGAGCGAGGCCCGCGGCAGCGCGTAGTCCATGAAGGTCGCCGTGAGCGGCTGGCCGGACGCCGCGTCGTGGACGAACGCCTCGCACAGCGCCTGGCCGATGCCCTGCATCGCCCCGCCCTCGAGCTGCCCGACGACGATCATCGGGTTGACCACGCGGCCGACGTCGTTGACCGAAGAGTAGCGGTCGACGGTGACCGTCCCGGTGTCGGGGTCGATCTCGACCTCGCAGATGTGGCAGCCGTTCGGCCAGGTCGCGTCGTCGACCGAACTGCGGCTGTCGACGACGATGCGCCCGCCCGGCTGCTTCCGCGCGAGGTCGAAGAGCCCGATGCCGCGGTCGGTGCCGGCGATGCGCAGTTCGCCCTGCCGGTACTCGATGTCGCCGACCGACGCCTCCAGTTCGGCCGAAGCGAGCTTTCGCGCCTCGTCGACCGTCTCGTTCGCCGCAACGTGGATCGCCGATCCGCCGACGAAGAGCGAGCGCGAGCCCGCGCTGCCGAATCCGGTGCCGCGGTCGGTGTCGCCCTGCACGATGCGGATGCGCTCGATCGGGACGCCGAACACGTCGACCGCGAGCTGCGCGTAGGTGGTGGCGAGTCCCTGTCCCATGGCCTGCGTGGCCGAGAACATCTCGATCCCGTCCTGCCCGTCCTCGCCTCGGCCCACGGTGACCGTGACCCGCTCGGTGAACACGTCGGCGCCGGTCCACTCGAGGAAGGTCGCGATGCCGCGGCCGCGCAGGAGGCCGCGCTCTCGCGACCGCGCGGCGCGCGCCTCGAACCCTTGCCAGTCCGCGAGCGCGAGCGCACCGTCCATCACCTTCGCGAACTGCCCGGAGTCGTAGGTCTTCGCCATCGGATTCCGCCAGGGCATCTGCTCCGGGCGCAGCATGTTGCGCCGGCGCAGTTCGACCGGATCGATGCCGGTCCGGCGCGCCGCGGCGTCCATCAGCCGCTCGAGGAAGTAGATCGCCTCGGGACGTCCCGCGCCCCGGTACGGCCCGGTCGGCGTCGTGTTCGTCAGCACGCCGCGCACGCGGACGTCGATGGTGTCGATGTCGTAGATCGACGTCGTCACCCACGGGCCGATCAGGAGCTGGATGACCACGCCCGCCGGCGTCGCGTAGGCCCCCAGGTTCGCGCGCGAGTCCACCCGGAGCGCGAGGATGCGTCCCCGCGCGTCGAGGGCGGCTTCGATCCGGGTGTTGACGTCGCGTCCGTGCGACGCCGACAGGAATTCGTCGATGCGTTCGGCGCACCAGCGCACGGGGCGGCCGAGGGAGCGCGCGCAATGCGCCACGAGGACGTCCTCGGCGTAGAGCGTCGTCTTCATGCCGAAGCCGCCGCCCACGTCGCCGACCAGCACGCGGATCGCGTCCCTGGCGAGGCCGAGGACGCCTGCGAGTTCGTCGCGCCAGCCGGTGGGCGTCTGGCAGCTCGTGCGGATCACGAGCCGCCCGCTCGCGTCGACCGACGCCTGCGTGGTGCGCGGCTCGATCGGCGACGGGATCACGCGCTGGTTGACGAGATCGAGCGAGACGACGTGCGCCGCGGCGGCGAACGCGGCCGCCGCCTTGCTCGCGTCCCCGTGCCGCGCCTCGCAGGCCACGTTGCCGGCGGCGGCGTCCCACACGACCGGGGCACCCGGCGCGACCGCCACATCGACGTCGGCCACCGACGGCAGCGTCTGGTAGCGCACGTCGATCGCTTCCGCCGCGTCGCGGGCCTGGTGCGCCGTCTCGGCGACGATCGCCGCGACGCACTCGCCCACGTGCCGCACCGTGCCGACCGCGAGCGCATGCTGCGGCGGCGCGGCGGTCGGCGTTCCGTCTGCACGCCGGAAATCGGCCGACGCGGTGAGCGGCCTCAGGCCCGCGCGGCGCAGGTCGTCGCCGGTGAGCACCGCGACCACGCCCGCCATCTCGCCTGCGGCCCGCGTGTCGATCGCCACGATCCGCGCGTGCGGATGAGGCGAGCGCAGGAAGTGCACGACCAGCGCGCCCGGCAGCGCCACGTCGTCCGCGAACACGCCGCGCCCGGAGAGGAGCGCGTCGTCCTCGACGCGCCTCACGGCGCGGCCGCTCCCGAACCGCGCGGCGGTCCCGCCCGCAGTGCTCATCCGAGCCGCGCCTTCAGGCGCTCGATCTCGTCCATCAGGCCGAGCACCAGCGCGACGGCCGGGGCGTCGATCTCGAAGTCGTGCGCGAGACGGGCCGCGGTGCGCGCGCGCCGCAGCGTGGACGCCGCGAAGCGCCACTCGCCAGCGACGATCTCGTCGGGGACCAATGCACCTTCGTCGATCCACGCACGCACCTCGTCCTCGCGCGCCGCGCTCGCGCGGCAGAGTTCCACCAGCGTCAGCCGATAGTCGACCTCGACGACGACGCCGGCCGGGTCTCGGGCAGGGGAGTCGCTCATGCGTTCATCCTCGCTCGGGCGCGCGCGGTGTGGCGCCGAAGGCCCTCGCCATCGCGCGGTACGCGTCCTGTTTCGCCTCGGTGTCGGCGCGCGGCAGCACGATCGACACCACCGCGTAGAGATCGCCGGGCGGGTCGCCGGGAATGCCGCGGCCGCGCAACCGGGGCTTGCGGCCGGCCCCCGAGTGCGGAGGCACCGCGACATCGACATCGCCGGAGGGCGTCGACACGCGCACGCTGCCGCCGAGTTCCGCGTCCCACGGCGCGAGCGGCACGTCGACCGAGACGTCGGCTCCTTCGACGCGATAGCGCGGATGCGGTGCGAACGCGATTTCGAGGAAGAGGTCGCCGCTTGCGCCGCCGCGATGGCCCGGGCCGCCCTGTCCGGCGAGGCGCAGGTGCTGGCCGGCGCGAATGCCCTTCGGGATCGTCACCTCGAGCGTGCGCTCCCGCATCGCCAGGCGGCCTTCCGCGTCGAACTCCGGCATGCGCAGCGACAGCGACCGCCGCGCGCCCCGGTAGGCGTCCTCGAGATCGATCACGACCTTCGCGTGGTGGTCTTCGCCCCGGCCACCCTGGGCGCCGCGCCGGCGCGACTCCGCGCCGCCCATGCGCCCGAACAGCGATTCGAAGAACTCGCTGTAGTCGGCGTGGTCCTGCGCCGGGGGCTCGCCGCCGCGAAACTCGTAGCCCGCGTCCCAGTCGGGCGGCGGCGTGAAGTCCTGCCCGCTCTTCCAGTTCGCACCGAAACGGTCGTACGCGGCGCGCTTCTCGGGGTCCTTCAGCACCGCGTAGGCTTCGCCGACCCCCTTGAACTTCGCCTCGGCCCCCTTCTCGCTGCTGACGTCCGGGTGGTACTGGCGCGCGAGCTTGCGGTAGGCACGCTTGATGTCGTCGAGCGTGGCGGAACGCTGAACGCCCAGCGTCTCGTAGTAGTCGCGGAACTGCATGGCGCGAAGCATAGCGCGCGGGCCGCTGCCGGAGAATGGTCCGGAAGACGGGCCGTGCTCCGCGAGCGCCGCCGCCGGCGTCTATGGCGTCGCCGGCGGGGGGTCCCCGAAGAAGCGCTCCATCAGGCCGTCGAGCCGGCCCGTGTTCCAGGCGTCGAACAGCGCGTTGTGCTGACTGCTCTCGGGGACGACGATGTGCGCCGCCGGCAGCAGCTCCTGCATGGCCCGCGCCTTGGCCTGGTCGGGCTCGTAGCCGTCGCCCGACACGAGGAGCACCTCCGGCAGCCTCCCCTCGCGCCGCCGGATCGCGGCCTCGAAACCGGCGACGTCGACGCCCCGCATCCGTTCCTGCTCGCGCACGAGCTGCGGCGTGACACCGCCCACCGAGATTGCGCGCGCGGCGCCCAGCTCGACGGCCGCCCATACGGCCGCGAGCCCGCCGGCGCTCGTGCCGATGCAGACCGCCCGCCGGAGCTTCGCGGGCGGGAAACGCGCCGCGATCGCTGCGATCGTCGTGGGCAGGTCCGTGCCCAGGCTGTCGACGCCCTTCAGGTAGAACGCGCGGTGGAGATCCATCAGCACGAGGAACTCCAGCCGGTCCGCCGGGCAATGCTGGAGGAACAACGAGATCGGCATCAGCAGCCGGTGCGTGTCGGCGGTGAACGCGATCACCAGCCGCCGTCCGGCGCGCGCGGCCGCGTCGCCCGGCGCGGCGTACCAGTTGATGCCGCGGCTCCAGGCTTCGCGGACGTAGCCCTGCACCGGGCGTCCGCCGCCGCGCAGCAGCGTGTCCATCCGATCGAGCCAGTGCAGGCTCGGGGGCGGCAGCGGCGCGCGCCGCGCCCGCGCGCCGTCGATGATCGCGCAGATGTCCGCGGCCGTCATCGAGACCTCCAGCCGGATGTGGAGCCTGTTGATCTCGTTGATGGTCCTGCAGCGCAGGACCTCGACGACGTACGCGTCAAGCACGAAGTCGCCTCCCGATCTCGTCGGCGATCGCCCCGAGCGACGCGTGACGCTCGATCTCCTCGGGCAGCATCGACACGCCCGTGCACAGTTCGACGGCGATGCACAGTTCCATTCTCGCGAGGCTGTCCATCGCGAGTTCGGCGATCGTGAAGTCGCGCTCGCCCGCCACGAACGCGTGGCGGCGTCCCTGGTGGGTCAGGTACGAGACGCCCCCCGTCTCCAGGCCGTCGGCCATCGCCTCGCGAACGGTTCGCGCGTCCACGTCAGGCGCTCCGCTCGCCGAACAGCCGCGCGACCTCGCGCCGCGGCACCTTGCCCTGCGCATTGCGCGGCAGCGAGACGACGATCTCGACGCGGCGCGGCGCGCGCGTCCCGAGCCGGGCCCTCGCGTACGCGACCAGTTCCGCCGAGGTGGCGGCGGAGCCGCCCCGAAGCTCGACCGCGGCCGCCGGAATCTGGCCGTGGATGTCCGACGCGACCGCGAACGCCGCCGCACAGGCCACCGCCGGGTGCGCCTCGAGGACGCGCTCGATCTCGGAAGGGAAGATGTTGATGCCGTTCAGGATCATCATGTCGTCCTTGCGTCCGTGGATCGAGAGCCTGCCGCGCTCGTCGAGCGAGGCGAGGTCGCCGGGCAGGAACCAGCCGTCGCGGAAGTGGCGTGCCGTGGCGTCGGCATCGCCGACGTAGGCGCTCGCCATGCCCGGGGTCTTCAGCCGGATCTCGCCGATCTCGCCCGGGGCGGCCGGCGCGCCGTCCGCGCGCAGGACCCCGACCGACGCGTGCGGCGCCGGCGGACCGACCGACTCCGTCGCGTCGTGCATCGACGGGTCCGCGACCGCGACGAACGAGGTTTCGGTCGTGCCGTAGGACACGTACAGGCGGGGCGAAGCGGCAGCGATAAGCTCCCGGCGCAGCGCGTGGGGAACGCGAGCGCCGCCGACCCGAAGGTTGACCTGATCGCCGAGCGGCCCCTCCTCCCGGCAGGCCGCGACGAGGTCGGAAGCGTGGACGAGCGAGAGTTCGAGCCAGTCGGGCCGGTCGCGCTCGCACTGCGCGCGCAGCGAGCGGCAGGTGTCGTCGGCGAAAACGCAGGTCGCCCCTCGCCACAGCGTGTAGAGACGCTGGCGCCGCGAGTTGTTGTACTCGATGTGCGCCGGCCGCAGCACGCGACGCCCGTCGCACCCGACGTGCGTTTCCGCGTGCATCGCGAGCTGCCGTTCGGTGAACGCCACGACCTTCGGCTCGCCGGTCGTGCCCGATCCGGTGAAGTGAAGGGCTGCCGCATCGGAATGCGGAGGCAGCGGATCGCCGCCGTGCGGTCGTTCCCGCGCCCTGCGTCGCGCCTCGCCGAGCGCGATCCAGCGCAACCCGGGCGGGGCGTCGTCCGGGCGATCGCCGAGCACGACCGTTGCGCCGACGCGCGAGGCGAGTCGCGCGCGCATCGCGGGCGGATCGTGCGACCCGAGCGCCACCTGCGGCACGCCGAGGGCCATCAGCGCGAGCGTCGCGAGCGCGTGATCGATCTCGTCCCGCGCGGTCAGCGCGAAGAGCGCGTCCGTTCCGACGCGCTCGGCCGCGAGCGCCCGTGCGAGCGCGTCGACTTCCGCGGCGAGCGTTCCGTAGGCGATCGACTCGCCCGCGTGGACGAGCGCAGGCACGTCCGGCGCGCGCTCCGCGTGGCGCCGCAATCGCTGCTGGAAGCTCTCCGGCACGATCGTCATCGTCGCGATCGCCGGCGAGGCGTTGCGGTGCGATGCCCGGGCGCGCCGTCGATCATGCGAGGTGCCGGTTCGCTCAGGTCGACGAACGCTTGCGGTAGCGCTCGACTTCGGTGCGGTACAGGCGAAGCGCATCCTGCGGCGTACTGGCGAGCACCTCGGCGCCGACGTCCGAGAGCGCCTGCCGCACCGGCGGCAGCGCGAGCAGCGCTCGAAAGCGCGCGTTCAGCGCGTCGACGTCGCGATCCGGGAGCGCCGCCGGCGCCCAGACCGCCTGCCAGAGCCCGAAATCGAATCCGGGCGCGATCGTCTCCGCGATCGTCGGCAGCCGGTCGAGATCGGTCAGCGTCGAGCGCGTTCCCGTCGTCACCGCCAGTGCCCGGATGCGATCGTGGTGCGTGAGCGCCGCCGAGGCGCCGGCCGTCAGGAAGTCGATCCGATCGCCGAGGAGATCGTTGAGCGCGGCGGTCGATCCCTGGTAGGGGATGTGAAGGGCCTCGGCGCCGAGGCGAGCCATCAGTTCCTCGGCGCACAGGTGCGTCGCGTTGCCGACGCCCGCCGAGCCGTAGGTCATGCCGGGATGCGTCCGCGCGTAGCTGGCGAACTCGGCGGCACTGCGCACCGGCAGCGACGAGCGCACGACCAGCACCATCGGCGACGTCGAGGTCGCGATGACCGGGCGGAGCGAGGCGACCGCCGCGGTGTTGTCCGGGTGCGCGATCGCCGAGGTCGCGAACAGCAGGACATCGCCGTTC
>DAOMBL010000012.1:10590-18562 GCA_035427325.1 Casimicrobiaceae bacterium | reverse complement strand
GCCGGGCCCGGCGGAGGAAGGCAGCCGATGCGGCCCGACCCGCGCGTCCTGGGGGCGTGGATCCGGGCGGCAGCCCGGGGCGCCGCCGGCCATGGCGATTGCACGGGATCGCGAGTTCCACGACGCGGCCGGCATCGCGGCCGTCGGCCGCCGCGACGTCAATCCCGACCTGCGAACGCATGCCATGCGCCTGCCGCCCCGCCGGCCGTCGCACGCGCGACGCTGTTGCCGATGCGGCGCCCCTGGCGCCACATGCGGGGCGGCCGCGCGGCGCCGCCCCGGGGATGGAAAGTTCCGGCGGCGCTACTTCGCGCCGAGCGGGGGCAGCGTCTCGACGACCACCTGCTTGCCGTTGACGACCTTGGTGAGGAAGCTCTCGCGGTCGAGGTCGCCGTTCTGGTCGAACGTGACGTCCATCAGCACGCCGGGATTGTCCTTCACCGTGATCTTCGCGCCGTGCATCGCCGACGCGAACGCCTTGCCGTCGACCTTGCCGATGCGCTCGGTGATGACCTTGACGAAATAGGCCGCGGTGTAGCCCTTGAGCCCGTTGTGGTCGGACCGGGACTTGTATTCGCGCTGGAACGCCTCGTCGAACTTCCGGATCGTGGGCAGCGGCGCGTCCGCGGTGAGGCCGACGTGGGCGATCGCGCCGTTGGCCGCGTCCCCCGCGAGTTCGATCACCTTCTGTCCGGTGAGGGTGGTCTCGCCGATGACCGGCTTCGAGTAGCCCTGCTTGCGGAGTTCGCGCAGGGCGCGCGCCGACTCCTCCTCGTTCGTGTAGACGAACAGCGCGTCGGCGCTCGACTGCTTCGCCTTGAGCACCGCCGACGAGAAATCGACCTGGCCGGGATCGGTCGAGATGTCCGCGCCGATCTTCACGCCCTCCGCCTCGAGCGCCTTCATGATCATGTCGCGGCCGCCCTTGCCGAAGTCATTGTTGACCCACATGAGATCGACGGTCTTCGCCTTCAGCCCGTTCTTGATGTAGCGGGCGACCTTGGGCATCGCGGCCGCCTGGGTGAACGACGTGCGGAAGATGAACGGGTTGCCCTTCTGCGTGATCGAGGCCGCCTCGCCGCCGGTGAAGTTCGGCACACCGGCGCGCCGCGTCTCCTCCATGCTGACGAGGATCGAGCCCGAGAACACCGGGCCCATCACGACGTAGGCGCCGTCGTCGACCGCCTTCTGCGCGAGCGCCTTGGCGACGCCGGGGTTCGACTGCGTGTCGGAGGAGGTGTACTCGACCTGGCGTCCGAGGATGCCGCCGGCGGCGTTGATCTCCTTGACGGCGAGCTTCACGCCGTTGTCGAAGTTGGTGCCGGAGGTCGCGCCGGTGCCGGAGAGTTCGACGAGGCCGACGAGCTTGATCGGCTGCGCGAAGAGCGGCGCCGCGGCGAGCGCGAGACCTGCGACGAGCAGGCGTGAGATGCGAACCATGCTTGGCTCCTTATGGGGTCGGGGTGGTGGCCCGGTCCGCGACCGGTCCGGGCGTTCGGCAGCGAAAACGCGAAGCGTACACGCCTTCGCGAGGCCGGTTCAATCGGCCGGCCGGGTGCCGGCGGGCGGGTCCGCCGGCGGGACGGGGCGCGCCGTCACGGTTGAAAGGTCGCCTCGATCGCGCGCCGAAGGCCCGGGCTGATCGACGGCAACACGCCGAACCACGCCTCGAACGCGGGACGCGCCTGGTTCAGCAGCATGCCCAGTCCGTTGACCGTGGCGTTGCCGCGCGCGCGGGCCGCGGCGAGCAGCGGCGTCTCGCGCGGGACGTAGATCAGGTCGCCGACGAGGGCATCGCGCGGCAGCGCGTCGAGCGGGAGGTCGAGCGCGGGGTGGCCCGGCATCCCCTGGTCGGTCGCGTTGACGAGCGTCGCGATGCCGTCGAGGGCGTCCGCCCGCGCTTCCCAGCGCACCGCGCGGATCGGCGGGCCCAGTTCCTCGGCGAGGTCGAAGGCCTTCTGCCAGGTGCGGTTGACGAGACGGATCTCCCGCGCCCCCTGCGCGGCGAGCGCGACCAGCACCGCGCGCGCCGCGCCGCCGGCGCCGACGACCGCGATCGGGCCGTCGTCCGGGCGCCAGAGGGGCTTCTCGTCGCGCAGGCTCTGCACGAACCCGTTGCCGTCGTTGTTGAAGCCGCGCAGGCTGCCGTCGGCCTCGACGACGATCGTGTTCACCGCGCCGATGCGCGCGGCCGTCGGATCGACGTGGTCGAGCAACCGCATCACCGCTTCCTTGTGCGGCGTGGTGACGTTGCAGCCGCGGAATCCGAGCGCGGCGAGCCCCCGCAGCGCGGCGGGCAGCCGCTCCGGCAGCACCTTGCAGAGCACGTAGCGTCCCGGCAGGTCGTGTTCGGCGAGCCAGTAGTTGTGGATCACCGGCGAGCGCGAATGCTGGATCGACGTGCCGATGACCGCCGCGAGGCCGAACTCCGTGGCGCGCCCCGGACCGGACGTCCCCGCACGGGGCGGCGCGGCGTCCCCCGCCGGCGCGGGTTGCGCGTTCGCGGGCGAGTTCATCCGCGCGCGGCGCGCAGGCGTGCGACGTCGGGCACCGGCAGCACGCGGCGAAGCACCGTCTCGCCGAGCCAGGTGGCCGAGCGCCCGGCGCGGCGGCACACCGCGGAGGGCGGCATCTGCACGTAGTCGTCGTTGTAGACGTCGAAGCTGTAGCTGCCGACGTAGCCGATCGTGTCGAGGCGCGACACGAATTGCGCCAGCGCTTCGCTGTGCGCGCCCTCGCCGGGGAACACGCGGAAGTGCGCCGCGGTCGATGCCTCCTCCTCGGCGGAGCGCACCTCCTGCCACATGTAGTCGGAGATCTGCACGAGGAAGGTCTGTTCCGGGTCGAGGATGTCGAGGTCGTCCTGCGGGACGCCCGAGGCCAGCACGTCGAACGCATCGACCGCCACGCCGAGGTTGGGCGCGTCGGCGCGCAGCACGAGGTCGGCGGCCTGCCGGAAGTCGCGCGCGGTCCGGCTCCACGGCTGGCCCTTGAACGCGACGCGGATGCCGAGCGGGATCGCCATCATGGCGAGCTTGCGGAGATCGCGCACGACGAGCGCGGCGTCGCCGCTCGCGTGCTTCGACGCCGACGACTCGACCAGGACGAGGCGGCCGCCCAGGCCGGCGCACACCTCCAGCATCGATTTCGCGACGTCGACCTTGTATTCGTGGAGCCTGCCGTCGAGTCCCTCGAAGTCGCGCAGCGCCTCGAGCCCGGTCACCGCGAGCCCGCATTCGCGCACGGCGCGCATGCCGGCCGCGGGACCGCCGGGGTGCGAGACGACGTCCGCCGCGGCGATCATCACCTGGGAGAACCCGGCGTCGCGCACCGCGGCGAGCTTGGTCTCGAGCGACCCCGCCAGCGACGCCGTCGTCATGCCGAAGTCGGGGAAGATCATCGCGAGCGTGCACCCGGCGGCTGGCTCTTCACCAGCTCGAACATCATGCCGCCCTCGAGCGGGCGGGTGAGCGCGCCGCGCTCGCTCGGCTTCACGCGGTCGGTGGCGAGGAAACCGACACCGCGCTTCTCCAGGCTCGCGACCGCGGCGAGCACGTCGGGCGTGCCGATCCCGATCCGCTGCAGGTGCTCGTCCATGTGCGCGAAGCGCGCCGAATCCTCGGGCTCGATCAGCTGCAGGAAGAAGGTGCGGCACGGGCTCTCGAGCAGGAGTCCGCTCGGCATGATGCCGAAGCGCACGTCGCGCGGCAGCGGCGTGAAACCCATGAGCTGCGAGTAGAACTCGGCCCAGTCCGCGGTGCGGTCGGGCTTCACGTACTGCACGATCCCGAAGTAGTGCATGTCCGCGATCGCCTCCGGGTGCGGGTCGACCGTCGGGATCGCGCGGAAGTCGATGTCGTAGATCGAGAATTCGTCGTAGCGGTCGACGAAGTACACGAGGCTCTCGCCGACGCCGTGGATCGCGGGGATGTTGATCTCCATCGCCTGCGCGCGCACCGGAATTTCCCAGGCGCCCAGTTCGAGCGCGCGGCGGTGCGCGTACCGGGCGTCGCGCACGCGGAGGGCGAAGGCGCTGATCACCGGACGTTCGGTCGGAACCACGACGCGCGGGATGTCGGCCGGCTGCGCGTTGACGATCAGGTTCATCGTCCCCTGCCGGTAGAGCGCGACCTCGCGCGAGCGGTGGCGCGCGATCGGCCGGAACCCGAGCGTCTCCAGCGCGCTGCCGAGCGCCTGGGGCCGCGACGTCGCGAGCTCGATGAATTCGATGCCGTCGACGCCGAGCGGATTCTGGGGTTCCGGGATCGCCTCGCGATCGGTGGCGGGATTCATCGCGGTTCCTCGTGGGTTCGGCCGGGCCGCGCGCGCGGCGCCGCGTCGACGTCGCGCGGCGGCGCCGCGAGCCGGCCGGGAGCGTGCCGCCGATCATAGCGCATCGGCGTCGGCCGATCCGCGCCGCGTCAGGGGAGGAGCAGGCCGCCGAGTTCGAACGCGGCGTCCTGCATCGGCCGCAGGAAGCGCGCCGCCATCTGGTCCTCTGTCATCAGCCGGTCCTGCACGATGACGTTCAGGCCGGCGACGTAGTTGCCGCCGGCGTCGCGCACGGGCACGGCGAGCGTGCACAGGCGCGGCTCCATGAACTGGCTCGCGAACGCGTAGCCCTTCTCCCGCACGGCCTTGAGGAGGGCGCGCAGGCGACGCTGCGTCGACGGCGTGTGCTCGGTGTAGGGGTGGAGCCTCACGCGATCGAGGTACTCGTCGATCTGTTCGGGCGGCAGGTGCGCGAGCAGCACGTGGCCGATCGACGTGCAGTACGCGGGCAGCCGCCGGCCCACGTTGAGCGCAGGCGACATGATCCGCGAGGTCGTCGAGCGGGCGAGGTAGACGATCTGGTCGCCGTCGAGGATGCCGACCGAACACGCCTCCTGCAGCGACTCCCCGAGACGGTCGAGGATCGGCTGCGCGAGCACGACGATCGGCGACGACGACAGGTAGGCGTGGGAGAGCGAGAGCACGCGCGGCCGCAGGTAGTAGCGGCGCGCGTCGTCCATCGCGACGAAGCCGAGCTTGGCGAGCGTGAACAGGCTCCGGCGCGTCGCCGCGCGCGGAATGCCGGTGAGGTGCGCGACCTGCGCGATCGACATCCTGCGGCGCTTGCCCGAGAGCGCCAGCATCACCGCGAGGCC
Organism: Casimicrobiaceae bacterium; assembly: GCA_035427325.1. GTDB lineage: Bacteria > Pseudomonadota > Gammaproteobacteria > Burkholderiales > Casimicrobiaceae > VBCG01. Next base: position 13,415 of record DAOMBL010000012.1, on the reverse strand, counting down.
GCGGGCGAGCGCCGTGACGAAATCGCGGTCCTCGCCCAGGCGGTCGATCGTCTCGGCGGGCAGCGCGTGGTGATCGGGGGGCGCCCCGCGCTCGCCGGGCGCTGCCGCGCCGGCAGGGTCGGACGTCGGGGGCGTGGTGACGCTGGCGTCGGGTGGGGACATGGAGGATCGGTTCGGAGCGTTGGCGGAGCGCGCGTCCTGGCGATCGGCGGCGCGACCGGCACCGCGGTTCGCCGCGCTGGAGGGACGCGAGCCTGCCGTCGACCGGTGAACGATACGCCGGTCGCGCTGGACGCGCGTGCCCACCCGCGCATTTTGTGGGCGCATATCGCACACTTTGCCGCAATGCGCCCTTGACGCTCCGGCCGCGGCGACGCTATCGTCGCGACCATTCGATGGAGGCGGCGCGCAAGGCGCCCGCCCCGACCTCCCGGGCGCGGGTCGGCGCCCGGACCCGCGGAGGACGTGCATGACCCACCACGACGCAAACAGGAAGGCCGTCAGCGCAGGGCGGCAGCAGGATCGCCGTGGCGCGGTCGCCACGGCGAAGGACGGCGTACAGTCTCGTTCAGGGACTCTCCGCGGCGCGCCGATGGACGTTGCCTTCGCACGGAACCGCGACCGGAACGGCAGGGGCTTCCGCGCCGGGGTCGCCACAGGCAGGCAGGCCATCGTCGCGACGATGCCTGCCCTCGGGGCGAAGTAGCGCGGCGCGGCCGGCGAGGTCGCGCAACGCGCCGCGCGACCGAGCTGCCGGCCGGGTACGCGATCCACCGGGCACACCATGAACGAACTCATCCAGCTCCTCGTGTCGGGCACCGCGACGGGCGCGATCTACGCGCTCGCGGGGCTCGGCTTCACGCTGCTCTGGCAGGCGTCGGGAACCATCAACTTCGCCCAGGGCGAGTTCGTCATGCTGCCGGCCTTCACGATGCTCTTCTGCGTGATGGCGGGCGCGCCGCTCTGGCTCGCGTTCCTGATCACCTGCGCGGCGGCGATGCTCGTGCTCGGCGTCGGCTTCAAGCGGGGGATCGTCGATCCGCTGATCCGCCACGGCGTCATCCCGCTGGTCATCGCGACGCTGGGCCTCGCGATCGCGCTGAAGACGATCGTACGGGCAGGCTTCTCCGCCGAGGCGCACCAGTTCGCGAGCCCGTTTCCCGCCGGCCAGTTCTCGGTCGCCGGCGTCACCGTCTCCTACGCGGATGTCGGCACGCTGTTCCTCGCGGGCGCGATCGTCGTCGCGCTGCAGACCTTCGTCACCCGGACCGTCACCGGCCGCGCCATGCAGGCGGTCGCCCAGAACACCGACGCGGCCCGGGTGCTGGGCATCGACGCGAAGCGGATGGTCCTCTACACGTTCCTGATCAACGCGGTCCTCGCGGTGGTCACCGCGCTCCTCATCACGCCGACCTACCTCGCCAAGTTCGACATGGGCGATTCGATCGGCCTCAAGGCGTTCTTCGCCGCGATCATCGGCGGATTCAACCAGACGCGGGGCGCGCTCGTGGGCGGCGTGCTGATCGGGATCCTCGAGAACCTCGTCGGGTTCTACTGGTCCCCCGCCTACAAGGAGGGCGTCGCGCTGATGCTCTTCCTCGTGGTCATCCTGTGGCGGCCTGAGGGGCTGCTCGGCAAGGCGGAGGAGCGCAAGGTATGAGCGCGCGCAGGCACCTGCTGTTCCTGGGGGCGGCGCTCGCCGCGCTCGCGATCGTCGCGCTCTTCCTGAAGCGCAGCGAGGTCTACCTGCTGACGCTGTGGGCGGTCTACCTGATGGCGACGATGGGCCTCAACCTGACCGTCGGCTACGCCGGCCAGATGTCGCTCGGCCAGGCCGCGTTCTTCGGGATCGGCGCCTACCTCGCCGCGATCCTGCTCAAGCTCTCCTGGCCGTTCCTCGTGGTCCTGCCGGTGGCCGCGATCGTCTGCTTCGCGCTGGGCCTCGCGCTGGGCTTCCCGGCATTGCGCGTGCAGCACCACTACCTCGCCTTCGCGACGCTCGGATTCAACGTGCTCGTCTACCTCGCGATGCGCAACGAGGAGGCGATCACCGGCGGCACGTTCGGCATCTCCGGCATTCCGCGGCCGACGATCCTGGGCATCGACCTGGGCGGCCACCTCGCCTACTGGTACTGGACGCTCGGTTCGCTGGTCGCGCTGGGTGCCGTGCTGTGGTGGCTGCTGCGCTCGCCCTGGGGACGGGCGTTCGCGGCGCTGCGCGACAACCCGATCCGCGCCGAGAGCCTGGGCGTCAACATCACCGCGTACACGCTGCTCGCCTTCGCGATCGGCGCGGCGTGTGCGGGGGTCGCCGGCGTCTACTACGCGTCGCTGGTCGAATTCATCGAGCCCGGCCCGTTCCATTTCTCGACCTCGCTCATGATGCTGCTGGCGGTCATCGTCGGCGGATCGGGCCGCTTCTACGGCCCGGCGCTCGGGACGGCGATCGTGATCCTGCTGCCGGAGTTCCTGCGCGGCTCCTCGATTCCGTGGCTCAAGTTCATGCAGGTCTGGTATCTCGCGTTCTTCGGCATCGCCGTCGTCGCGCTGATGATCTGGCTGCCCGGCGGACTGCTGTCGATCCGCGAGCGCCTCGACCGCAAGGGCGGGCCGCAATGAGCGCCACCGCGCAGTCCCGAGGCGCCCGTGGCCCCGGGGGCGGCCTGCGCGCAGCGCCGCCCGGCGGCAAGCCGGCGGTCGCGTCGTCCTTCCTCGACGTCCGCGACGTCCGCCATCACTACGGTGCGACCAAGGCGGTCGCCGGCGTGAGCTTCCCTCTCGGGCCCGGCTGGATCTTCGCCGTGATCGGCCCCCACGCCTCGGGC
>DAOMBL010000012.1:0-10580 GCA_035427325.1 Casimicrobiaceae bacterium | reverse complement strand
GGCGCCGCGGACGTCGCGCTGATGATCTGGCTGGCGGGGGGCCTCCTGTCGATCAGGGAGCGGCTCGACCGCAAGGGAGGGCCGCAGTGACCTCCGCCCCCGTTCTGGAAGTCCGCGACGTCCGCAAGCACTACGGCGCGATCAAGGCCGTCGACGGCGTGAGCTTCCGTGTCGGGCCCGGCGAGATCGTCGGCGTGATCGGCCCCAACGGCTCGGGCAAGACGACGCTGTTCAACGCGATCCTGGGCCAGATCCGCCCGACGTCGGGCAGCGTCGAGTTCTGCGGCGAGGACATCACCGCCATGTCGCCGCTCGAGCTGTCGCGCCGTGGCGTGGGGCGCACGTTCCAGACGCTGCAGGTGTTCGGACAGCTCTCGGTGCGCGACAACCTGATCGTCGCCGCGCAGGAGTTCAAGGGGACGCTCCCCGGCCGGCTGTTCGCCGCGCCCGATGCGGGCCTCGGCCACCGGGCAGACGAGATGATCGAGCTGTTCCGGCTGAAGCACGTCGCGAACCTGCAGGCGGGCCGCCTCTCCTACGGCCAGCAGAAGCTGATCGACATCGCGATGGCGTTCATGCCCACGCCGCGGCTGGTGCTGCTCGACGAGCCCTGCGCGGGCGTCAATCCGAGCCTCGTCGACCAGTTGCGCGAGCTCCTGGTCGAGCTCAACCGGACGCAGGGTGGGAGCTTCGTCGTGATCGAGCACAACATGGACTTCATCATGAAGCTCTGCCCGCACGTGATCTGCATGGTCGAGGGCAGGGTGCTCGCCGAGGGGAAGCCCGCCGACGTGCAGGCGAACCCGGCGGTGCTCGAGGCCTACCTGGGGAACTGACCGTGGCCGACCGGATCATCGAGTTCGACAAGGTCGTCGCCGGCTACTCGCCGAGCCTCACGATCCTCAACGAGACCACGCTGGACGCGCGGGCGGGGGAGATCACGCTGCTGATCGGACCCAACGGCGCCGGCAAGTCGACCGTGCTGAAGACGCTGTTCGGATTCCTCGTGCCGCGTTCCGGCGAGGTTCGCTTCGAGGGGCGCCGGATCAACGGCCGCACGCCGCGCGAACTCCTGGGCGAGGGCATCGCGTACGTGCCGCAGGGGCGCAACCTGTTTCCGTCGCTCACCGTGCGCCACAACCTCGAACTCGGCGGCATCACGCTGCCGCGCGCGGAACTCCCCGGCCGGATCGAGGAAGTGCTGCAGCGCTTCCCGCGGATCCGCGAGCGCCTCGACAACCAGGCGTCGACGATGTCGGGCGGCGAGCAGAAGCAGCTCGAGATCGGGCGCGCGCTGCTGCTGCGTCCGCGCGTGCTCCTGATCGACGAGCCGTCGATCGGCCTGTCGCCGATCCTCGTGCGCGACGTGATGACGCTGCTGCGCGCGCTCGCCGACGCGGGAACGACGATCCTGATGGTCGAGCAGAACGTGCGCACCGCGCTCAAGTACAGCGACCGCGCGCTCGTGCTCGAAATGGGACGCCTCGCGCTCGACCGGCCCGCCTCCGAACTCCTGGGCGACCCGAACCTGAACCGCCTGTTCCTCGGCGCAGGCGCCAGAGGGGCCGCACCGGCCACCGCCTGAGCCTTCGCGACCGCGGGCCGTCGTCCGCCCGCCGCGCGTCCCACGAACCTCCGCAAGGACATCCCGATGAATCCCGGCAAGCCCCTGACCCTGCGCGGCCGCACGCTCGGCGGCGACCGCCCGCTGATCTGCTCGCCGCTCGTGGGCCGCACGCGCGAACGCCTGCTCTCCGAGGCCGCGAACGTCCACGCCAAGGCGCCCGACACGATCGAGTGGCGCGTCGACTACTTCGAGGCGATCGCCGACACCGCCGCGGTGCTCGACGCGGGCCGCGCCCTGCGCGGCATCGTCGGCGACACGCCGATCGTCTTCACGCGCCGCTCGATCCGCGAAGGCGGCGAGGCGATCCCGATCGGCGACGCGGAGGTCGTGAAGCTCTACGCCGCCGTGGCCGCGAGCCGGCTCGTCGACCTGATCGACTTCGAGCGGGGCAACGACCCCGACCAGGTCCGCGAGGTCCGCGCGTCGACGCGCGCTTCGGGAACGCACCTGATCCTCTCGTACCACAACTTCGGCTACACGCCCGGCGTCGACTTCCTCGTGCAGCGCTTCCTCGAGGCCGAGCGGCTGGGCGCCGACGTCGCGAAGGTCGCGGTCATGCCGCGCGACCGCGCCGACGTCCTCGCGCTGCTCTCGGCGACCGCGCAGGCCGAGTCCAAGTCGAGGATCCCGCTCATCAGCATGTCGATGGGGCCGCTGGGCGCGGTCACGCGGATGATCGGCGGGGTGTTCGGCTCGTCGCTCCCCTTCGCGGTCGGGGAAGGCGCCTCGGCGCCCGGCCAGATGCCGATCGCCGACCTGAAGACGCTCTACGACATCGTCGCCCGCGCCCGCGGCGGGCGCTGAACCGCCCTCCGCCGCACGCTTCCCGTCAACGATCCGCGCCGAGCGCCCGTCGCGCGCGGCACCCCTCCACCTCCAGGAGCCATGTCATGAAGACCCGCATCGCCCGAACCGCCGCAGCGCTCGTGCTCGCCGCGGCCCCGGCGCTCGCCAGCGCCCAGGATCCGATCAAGCTCGTCAACGTGCTGGAACTCTCCGGCGCGATCGCGACCGCCGGCACGAACTACCGCAACGGCGTCGAACTCGCCGTCCGGGAGATCAACGCCGCCGGCGGCGTGCTCGGCAGGAAGTTCGAGACCGTCACGCTCGACGCCCAGAGCAACGCCGGCGTCTCCAAGGCGATGGCGCAGCGTGCCGTCGACATGGGCGCCTTCGCGGTGATCGGACCGACGCTGTCCGGAGCGATGGTGGTGAGCGCGATCGAGACGCGCCGCGCGGAGATCCCGAACTTCACCGGCGCCGCGGCCGCCTCGATCACGCAGCAGGGCAACCCGTACGTGATCCGCACCAACTTCACGCAGGCGACGTCGATGCCCAAGGTCGCGCGCTACATCAAGGACGATCTCAAGGCGGGCTCGGTCGACATCATCTGGATCAACACCGACTTCGGCAAGGGCGGACGCGACGAGTTCCTGAAGGCGGCGCAGAAGCTCGGCCTCAAGGTGGGCGCCGACATCTCGTCCGACCAGAACCAGATCGACTTCTCGTCGGCGGTGCTGAAGGCGAAGCAGTCGAACTCGGACGCGCTCTTCGTCTACACCAACGAGGAGGAGTCGGCGCGCCTCGCGCGCGAACTGCGCAAGCAGGGCTACGCGAAGCCGATCATCGGGGAAGCGACGATCATCAGCCAGAAGGCGATCGAACTCGCCGGCGACGCCGCCAACGGCATCCGCGGCCACGTCGCGCTCACCGTCGACGCGCCGACCGCCGTCATGCGGGCCTTCAACGAGAAGTTCCAGCGCGAGTTCAAGGTGAAGTCGGACCACAACGGGATCCAGGGGTACATGGTGCCCTACATCATCAAGGCGGTCAGCGAGCGGATCGGCAAGGTCGACCCGAAGGCGTTCAACGCTGCGCTGCGCGACACGCCGCTCTACGTCAAGGACCACTCGGGCATCCTCATGGACGTCAAGTTCGACAAGAACGGCGACCCCGACCGCGTGAGCTACATCGTCGAGATCCGGGACGGCAAGCAGGTCGTGCTCCAGACGCTGCCGCCGAACAATCCGTTCTGACGGGGGCCGACCGGGCTTCCGGGCGTCACCCTTCGCGGCGCGCGGCGCTCCTGCCGACGAGGCGGTAGCGCTGCCGCATGCGGCCGATGTGTTCGGCGAGGATCGCTTCGGCCCGGGCGATCCTGCCCCGGGCGAAGGCGGCGATGAGCGACCGGTGCTCGGCGAGCGAGTCCTTGCGGACGGTGTCGGCGGCGATGAGGTTGTGCGTGCGCAAGGCTCCCACGCGCCCCGAGATCAGCCGGTACGATTCGATGAGATAGCCGTTGCCGCACTGGCCGATGATCGCCCAGTGGAAGGCGGTGTCGGCGCGTGCGACCGCGAGTCGTTCGTCCGCTGCGCGGGCGCGCTCCATCTCATCGGCGGCGGCGCGCATTCCCTGCAGCGTCGCGACGCGCTCCCGGTCGAAGCACAGGCGCAACGCCGTCGTCTCCAGGACCGCGCGAAACTCGGCCATCGCCACTACGTCGTCGTCGGTCGGCGTGAACACGAAGCTGCCCGACTGGGGGCGCACGTCGATCACCCCCTCGATCTGCAATTGCGCGAGGGCTGCGCGGATCGGGGCGCGGCTGACTTCGAAGGCCTCGGCCAGCCGCATCTCGGACAGCGCCTCGCCGAGCGCGAAGCGGCCGTCCATGATCGCCTCGCGGATCATGTCGGCGATTCGCGCGGAACGCGCGCCGCGCGCCCATGACTCGCGGGCCGACACGGTCGGTCGCGGAAGTCGCCTGCGGATGTCGGGGGAGGGGGGTCTGGCCAAGGCGGCGTCCCGGGTTGGTCCGCATTTCCATCGATCGCGGGCGCGCCGGTCCTGCTGGCGGCCCCCGCCATCGAGCGACCGCATCATGCCCGGCGCGAACGAGCTTGACACGATGCCGCCGGTCACTCTAGCATCTGCCATTCTAGTATACCAGTTGCGTCCACCCGACCGTGCCCCTCCCCGATGCGTCACCCGCTGCGGCGCAACCGGGCCGCGTCGCCGTCGTCACCGGCGGTGCCGGAGGCCTCGGCCTCGCCATTGCGAGGCGAATGGCGCGTGCCGGCGTCTCGAGCGCGCTGTGGGACATCGACGGGGCGAAGGCGACTGCGGCCGCGGCGACGATTCCCTCCGCGCGCGGCTACCGGGTCGATGTCACCGACTATGACGCGGTCGTCGCGGCGACGCGCAAGGTCGTCGACGACTTCGGACGCATCGACATCCTGATCAACGGCGCCGGCATCAACGGGCCCATCGCCCCGCTGCTCGACTATCCGCTCGACGGCTGGCGCCGCACGATGGCGCTCAATCTCGACGCCGTGTTCCATTGCTGTCGCGCGGTCGTGCCCGAGATGCTGAAGCAGGACTGGGGGCGCGTCGTGAACCTGAGTTCGATCGGAGGCAAGGAGGGGAACCCGAACGCTTCCTGCTATGCCGCCTCGAAGGCCGGGGTCATCGGCATGACCAAGGCATTCGGCAAGGAACTCGCGAAGACCGGCGTGCGCGTCAATGCCGTGGCGCCGGCGGCGATCGAAACCGACATGCTCGCGCAACTCACCCCGGAGTTTCGCGCTGGCGTCATCGCGAAGATTCCGCTCGGACGGCTCGGCCGACCCGAGGAGGTCGCGGACCTCGTGAACTGGCTCGCCTCCGAAGAGTGCTCGTTCTCGACCGGGGCGGTATTCGACATCTCCGGCGGTCGCGCGACCTACTGAGGCGAGCGATGGCGCCGCGCGGGATTGCCGCAGCATCGCTTCCGCCCCCGCTGGGGCTCGCCTATCTGACGACGCCCGGCGCGCATCCGGTGGCCCAGATCGAAGCGGCCGCAGGCGCCGGCTTTGCCCTCGTCGGCCTGCGGCTTGTCGCGCCCGTCGGATTGCGGCTGGAGCACGATCCTGTCGCCGACCCGGGCCTGTGCAACGACGTGGCGGCCGCTTTGCGCTCGACCGGCGTGCGCTTCTTCGACGCCGATGCCCTGACGATTACCCCGGCCATCGACATTGCCGCCTTGCGCGGGGCCGTCGAGGTCGCGGCCCGTCTGGGGGCCGCGCTGGTGCAGGTCGTCGTCGAGGACCCCGACCGGAGCCGCGCCGCTGCGCGCTTTGCGGAGCTATGCGATCTGGCCGCGCCATTCGGGCTCCGGGTCGCGCTCGAGTTCATGCGGTGGCGTGCGGTGCGTACGATCGACGACGCGGCGACCCTGCTCGACCTCGCCGACCGAACGAATGCGACGATCTGCCTCGATTGCCTGCACTTCGTTCGATCGGGTGGAACCCCGGACGACATCACGCGGGTCGGCGCCGAACGCATCGCGTACGTGCAACTCTGCGATGCCCCGCTCGCCGATCCCGGTGACACCGGGCTGCTCGCCGAAGCCAGGGGCGGGCGGCTGCATCCAGGCGACGGGGGCCTGCCTCTCGGCGCGATACTCGATGCCCTCCCGCCGGCCACCGTGCTGACGGTCGAGATCCCGCGCGCCGCCGATGCGGGACGTGCTCCTGGCGAGCGCGCCCGTCTCGCCTACGACGCGACGCGCGCCTTTCTCGCGCACCGGCGGCACCCCCTTCCCGCGCCGGCCTGAATTCGCTTCAACCGCGTGACCCGACCACCAACCCGGAGGTAGAAATGCACGATCGAATTCGCCCATTCGCCCGGTGGCTCGCGCCGCTGGCGCTCGCCGCCCTTGCCGCCCATGCGCACGCGCAGCAGACGATCACGATGCGCATCGCGCACGCGATGCCGACGACGCACGGTTACCACCTGTGGGCGGAGAAATTCCGCGACGACCTGAAGGCGCTCATCGGCAACCGCGTCGACGTCAAGATCTTCCCCAACGCGCAACTGGGCAAGGAGACCGAGTACATCGAGGGCATGAAGCTCGGCACGATCGACGGCACGATCTTCGGCCGCCACGGCCAGATCGACCCGAGGCTCGACGTGCTCAACCTCCCGATGATCTATCGCGACGACGCGCATGTCGACGCCGTGCTGCGCCGGAACCTGCCGGTCCAGCAGCGGCTCGACCAGATCATGTACGACAAGGGTGTCAAGGTGCTGGGATGGGGCGAGCTGGGCTTTCGCCACGTGACGACCAAGGCCGCGCCGGTCCGCAAGGCCGCAGACCTCAAGGGAGTCGACATCCGCATCCCGACCGTCGACCCGTGGATCGTCGCGTTCAAGGCCTGGGGCGCCAACCCGACGCCGATCGACTTCGCCGAGCTGTATTCGGCCCTCCAGCAGGGCGTCGTCAAGGCGCAGGAGAACCCGCCGGAGATCATCTTCACTTCCAAGCTCTACGAGGTGCAGAAGTATCTCAACCTCACCTCCCACGCCAACATCCCCTCGCAGATGGTGCTGTCGCGCGGGTACTGGGAGAAGCTGCCGAAGGACGTCCAGGACGCGGTGATGAAGGCGGCTGCCTCGAGCCGCGACTTCCAGGTCAAGAGCACGCGCGAGGCCAACGCGAAGCTCATCACCGAGCTCGAGAAGAAGGGGATGACCGTCGTGCGCGACGTCGATCGCGCCTCTTTCGAGGCGGGCGCGCAGGAGTCGTACGCGAAGTCCGAGGCGAAGATCGGCAAGGACCTGATCGACGCCGTGCGCAACGCGAAATAGGATCATGGATCGACTGACCGCTCTTCTGCGGTTCGTGCTGTTCGTGCTGATCGTCGCGCTGGTCGCGACGGTCAGCATCGGCGTCGTCTGGCGCTACGCGCTCGGCAGCTCGCTGTACTGGGCGACCGAAGTGCCGAACTTCCTCTTCGTCTGGCTCGTGTTCCTGGGGGCGGTCGTCGCCTACCGGGAGAAGAAGCACATTGCGTTCACGGCGATCCTCGATCGCCTGTCCGCGCGGGGCTGGCGCGCGCCGGAACTCGCCGTGCACGCGATCGTCCTCGCCTTCGCCTTGTTCCTGCTCGTCACCGGCGCCATGGTCGTCAACCAGACCCTGGACAGCCCGTCCGAAGCCCTCAAGCTTCCGCTCGGCTATCTCTACTCGGTACTGCCGTTCGCGAGCCTCATGATCGCCTTCGACGCCATCGGCGCGATCGTGGGCGTCGTGCATGGCCGCGGCAGGAGGCAAACTCCGTGATCGCCATCATCTTCGCCGCATTCCTCGCCCTGCTGTTCATCGGGGTCCCGATCGGCATCGGCATGGGGGTGGCGGCGGCGGTCGCGCTCGTCGTCGACGGCAACTACCCGCTGACGATCGTCGCGCACAAGATGATCAACGGAGTGAATTCGTTCCCGCTCGTGGCCGTGCCGCTGTTCATCCTGGCCGGCGCGCTCGCGGGAGAGGGCAGCATCGCGCCGAGGCTGGTCCGGTTCGCCGATGCGTTGTTCGGACACATCCGGGGCGGGCTCGGTCATGTCAACGTCGCCTCGTCGATGTTCTTCGGCGGCATCTCCGGCTCCGCGGTGGCGGACACCGCCGCGATCGGAAGCCTGATGATTCCGGCGATGGAGAAGCAGGGCTACTCGCGGGCGGATGCCGGCGGCATCACGGTGTGCTCGTCGACGATCGGCATCCTGATCCCCCCGTCGATCCCGATGGTGCTCTACGGCGTTGCCATGAGCACGTCGATCGGGGCGCTCTTCCTCGCGGGACTCGTCCCGGGCATTCTGGTGGGCGTTTTCCAGATGGGGCTCGTGTGGGCGCTCGCGCGGCGCAAGGGCTGGCCGCAGCGTGCCCGACGCGCCAAGGCCTCCGAGCTCTGGGCGGCATTCCGCGAAGCGTTCCTGTCTCTGCTCCTGCCGGTCTTTCTCCTGGGGGCGATCGTCACCGGCATCACGACCGCGACCGAGGCCGGCGTCATCGGCGTGCTCTATGCGCTCTTCCTCGGCGGAGTCGTCTATCGCGAGTACGACTGGCGCGGTCTCTATCGCATTCTCGTCGACGCGGCGGTGAATTCCGCGATCCCGTGCTTCGTCGTCGCCACGACGTCGGTGGTGGCGTGGATCGTCGCCATCGTGCAGTTTCCGGATGCGCTGGTCACCTTCTTCCAGGCGATGAACTGGGGGCCGGTCGTCGTCCTGCTGATGATCAACGTGTTCCTGCTGTTCGTGGGCATGTTCATGGATCTCGTCCCGGCCCTGTTGCTGTTCGCGCCGATCCTCTATCCGATCGCCCAGGCGGCCGGCATCGGCCCGGTGCAGTTCGGCGCGATCATGGTCGTCAACCTCGGCATCGGGCTGGTGACTCCCCCCGTCGGCAACTGCCTGTACCTCGGGGTCGTGCTCGCGCGCAGCACGCTGGGAGCGATGACCCGCGCGGCGCTGCCGTTCCTGCTCGTCAACGTGTTCGTGTTGCTGCTCGTGACCTACGTGCCGGCCATCAGCACCTGGGCGCCGTCGCTCTTCTTCGACGGCATCAAGTAGGCACGCCGCGGCACGGGATGGCTCGACGTGCGCCTGCACGGTGGGCTCGTTCGCCGGGGCGCGTGCGGCGGGCATGCCGACGACGGTCCGGACTATTGCGTCCCGACATGAGAAAGATTGCCGCCATCGCATGGACAGGGGCTGGATCGGGGCCTATCGTGACCGGCGTCACTGGGCGAGCCAGCGCGCGCGTGGCCGGTGGCCTCAAGCGCCCAAACTCCTGGAGAAAGCTCATGTTCCGTCTGCCACACCCGATGACGATCGGGTTCGCGATCGTCTCCGCCCTCGCTGCTGCCTCAGGGGATCTCGATGCCCAGCCCGTGAAGATCGCCGGCCTGGTCGAGTTGTCCGGCCCCGGCGCCACCGCCGGCACGAACTTCAACAACGGCGTGAAGCTCGCGATCCGCGAGATCAACGCCGCCGGCGGCCTGAACGGCCGCCCCATCGAATACAGCGCGTCCGACACGCAGACCAACCCCGGCGTCGCCAAGGGCCTCGCGCAGCGCGCGATCGACGACGACGCGTACGTCGTCATCGGCCCGGTGTTCTCGGGTTCGATCCTCGTCAGCATGCAGGAGACGCGTCGCTCCGGGGTGCCGAACATCGTCGGCGGCGAAGCGGCGGCGATCACGCAGCAGGGCAATCCGTTCGTCTTCCGCAGCTCGTTCACGCAGGCGGCGGCGATGCCCAAGGTCGTCCGCTACATGAAGGACTACCTGAAGGCGAAGACGGTGGCGGTGATGTTCGCGAACAGCGACTTCGGCAAGGGCGGGCGCGACGCCATCGTCAAGGACCTCGAGGCGGCCGGCCTCAAGGTCGTCGCGGACGTCTCGACCGACGTGCCGCAGGTCGACTTCAGCGGCCCCGTGCTTCGCGTCAAGCAGGCGAACGCGGACGCGCTGTTCGTCTACCTCCACGAGGAGGAGTCGGCGCGCGCGTTGCGCGAGTTGCGCAAGCAGGGCTACGACAGGCCGATCGTCGGCGAGACGACGCTCGCCAACGAGAAGGTCGTCGAGCTGGCCGGCGAGGCCGCCAACGGCGTGGTGGCGCACGTGGGGCTGACCGCCGACGCGCCCAACCCGACCGTGCAGGCGTTCGTGCGCAAGTACGAGGCCGAGTACAAGGCGCGGCCGGACCACAACGCGATGAAGGGCTACACGGGCACCTGGGCGATCCGGGCGGTGCAGGACAAGCTCGGGAAGTTCGACAAGAAGGGATTCGCGGCCACGCTGCACGGCGCGCAGTTCGCGGTGAAGGACTATCCGGGCCTCCTCTTCGACGTCCGCTACGACGACAAGGGCGACCTCGACCGCGAGAGCTTCATCGTCAGGATCGTCAGCGGCCGGGCGCAGGTCATCGAGACGCTGAAGCCCGCGTGGGCGCCGAAGTGACCGCGGGACCGCTCGCCGGGCGCGTCGCGGTCGTCACGGGCGCGGTGCGCGGAATCGGGCTGGGCATCGCGCAGCGCCTCGCGCGCGACGGCGCGAGGGTCGCGATCTGGGACCGCGACCTCGCGCCGTTCGACGCATCGACGATCGGCTTCGCGCCCGCCGCGCGCCCCCAGGCC
>DAOMBL010000011.1:11699-18633 GCA_035427325.1 Casimicrobiaceae bacterium | reverse complement strand
ACCCCGCGCATCGCCAACCGGCTGCTTCGTCGCGTGCGCGACTACGCGGAGGTGCGCGCGGGCGGCAGCGTCGACCGCGGCGTCGCGGACGCGGCGCTGTCGATGCTCGACGTCGACGCCGCCGGCCTCGACGCGATGGACCGCCGCCTGCTCGAAACCGTCGTGCGCAGGTTCGACGGCGGGCCGGTCGGCGTCGAGAGCCTCGCGGCCGCCATCGGCGAGGAGCGCGACACCATCGAGGACGTCATCGAGCCGTTCCTGATCCAGCAGGGCTACCTGCAGCGCACGCCGCGCGGACGCGTCGCGACCGCCCAGACCTGGCGGATCCTCGGCCTGGCGCCGCCCTCGCCGGGCGCCGCCGCCGACCTGTTCCCCGGCGCATGAACCCCGTCGGCGCGCCCTTCGCGTTTCCGGTCCGGGTGTACTACGAGGACACCGATGCCGCCGGCGTCGTCAACTACGCGAACTACCTCAAGTTCCTGGAGCGTGCGCGCACCGAGTGGCTCGACAGGCACGCGATCCCGCTTCCGGAACTCGAACGCACGCACGGCGTCGTATTCGTCGTGACCCGGGCCGAGATCGATTTCCGCGGCGCCGCCCGGCTGGGCGACCGCCTCGAGGCCACCGCCGTGTTCGAGGCGGCCGGACGCGCACAGCTCGTGGCGCACCAGACCGTGCGGCGCGGCGCCGAGGTGCTCGTCGACGCGCGCATCCGGCTCGCCTGTCTCGCGCGCGAAGGCTGGAAGCCCGCGCGCGTGCCCGCCGAACTCGCCCGCCTGCTGGAGGATGCCCGTTGAACGTCCACACCGACCTCTCGTTCGTCGCGATGGTCGCCAACGCCTCGTTCATCGTCCAGGCGGTCATGGCGCTGCTCGCCGTCCTGTCGATGTGGAGCTGGTGGCAGATCTTCCTCAAGATGTTCCAGCTTCGCGGCGCCAAGCGCGACGCGGACCGGTTCGAGGACGCGTTCTGGAAGGGGGGCGACCTGAACGAGCTGTACCAGCGCTCGGCGCAGGGGCGCGGCGGCTCCGGCCTCGAGCCGATCTTCGTCGCGGGCTTCCGGGAGTACGCGAAGCACAGGAAGCAGGGATCGAGCGCGACGTTGACGCTCGACGCCGCGCGCCGCGCGATGCGCGCGGCCTACCAGCGCGAGATCGACGCGATGGAGGCGCACCTGTCGGGCCTCGCGAGCGTCGGGTCCGTGTCGCCGTACGTCGGGCTCTTCGGCACGGTGTGGGGGATCATGAACGCCTTTCGCGGCCTCGCGAACGTCGCGCAGGCGACGCTCACGCAGGTCGCGCCCGGCATCGCGGAAGCGCTCGTCGCGACCGCGATGGGTCTGTTCGCCGCCATTCCGGCCGTGGTCGCCTACAACCGCTATACGCACGACGTCGACCGTCTCGCGACGCGCTGCGAGACGTTCATCGAGGAGTTCTCGAACATCCTGCAGCGGCAGGGCTGACAGGTATCAGGTAACAGGTAACAGGTAACAGAGGACAGAGGCCACAACGTCACCGCAGGCGGCGCATTGAAATTCGGGGTCAGAGACGACAGCGTCACCGCAGGCCGCGCATCGAGCGCGGTTCGATTCGCTCGTTTGAACGGAACCGATCCCGGCGCTCGATGCGCCGCCCCGGGAATCGCCGGCGCGACTGTCCTCTGATCCCTGATCCCTGATCCCCGATCCCTGACATGCGTCGCACCCGCAAGTCGATGAGCCAGATCAACGTCGTGCCGTACATCGACGTGATGCTGGTGCTGCTCGTGATCTTCATGGTCACGGCGCCGCTCGTCTCGCCCGGAGAGATCGCGCTGCCCTCGGTGGGCTCGAGGCTCACCGTCCCGGTCGCCCCGATGGAAGTGACGCTGCGCACCGACCAGTCGCTCTGGCTGCGCGACCGGGCCGCGTCGGGAACCTCGGCGGTCCGCCTGTCGCGGGACGAGCTGGTCGCGCGCATCGTCGAAAAGCAGGCGCGATCCCCCGACCAGGGCGTCGTGATCGCCGCCGACAAGGCCTCGCGCTACGAGGACGTCCTCGCGATCCTCGACCTCCTGCAGCGCAACGGGGTGCGCAAGGTCGGGCTGCTCGCACGGCCGCCGCAGACGTGACCGGGGACGCTCGATGAAGGGCGAGCGCCGCGCGAGCGCCAGCGGCGCACGCCGGAGCCCGGGCCGGAAGCTCGCGCTCGTGCTCGCGGTGCTCGTGCATGTCGCGTTCATAGGCGTGCTGGTCTGGTCGGTGCGGTGGCAGAGCCGGCCGCCGGAGCCGATCGTCGCTGAGCTCTACGCGCCGCCTCCGAAGGTGCGCGCGCCGGATCCCGAACCGAGGGTCGAGCCGCCGCCCCCGCGGGCCGAGCCGAAGGTCGAGCCGCCGCCGCCTCCGCCGCCGAAGGTCGAGCCCGATCAGGCGGAGATCGCGCTCAAGGCGAAGCGCGAGGAGGAGCGCAAGGCGCGCGAACGTCAGGCCGAGGAGCAGCGCAAGGCCGACGAGCGACGCGCGGCCGAGGAGAAGCGCATCGCGGAGCAGAAGCGGCTCGCCGAGGAGAAGCGCAAGGCCGACGAGAAGCGCGCCGCCGAGGCCCGCGAGCGCCAGAAGCGCGAAACCGATGCGATGCTCGCGCAGGCCGAGAAGGAGGCGAAGCAGCGCGCCGAACAGGAGGCGAAGGCGCGCGCCGACGCGGAATCCCGGGCGAAGGCGCAGGCGGAAGCGAACGCGCGCTCGGCCGCGCAGGCCGACTGGATCCGCCGCATCCAGGCGAAGGTCCGCGGCAACGTGATCGTTCCGCCCGGCATGCCGGGGAATCCCGAAGCGGTGTTCGAGGTCATCCAGCTGCCGACCGGCGAGATCCTCGACGTGAGGCTCGTGAAGACGAGCGGCGTCAGGGCCTACGACGAGGCGGTCAACCGCGCGATCCTGAAGTCGAGTCCGCTCCCGCGCCCCGACCGACAGGAAATGTTCCAGCGCATCCTCACGCTCAAGTTCCGGCCGCTCGACTGACGCGAGCGCGCCGATGCGCCACGACATCCTGATCGCAGGCGCGAGCTTCGCGGGCGTTGCCTGCGCGGTCGCGGCCGCACGCGCGGGCGCGACGGTCGCGCTCCTCGAGCGCAAGCAGGATGCCGGCGCGCGACTCCACACGACCGGCATCGTCGTCAAGGACGCGATCGCCGCCCTCGACGGCATCGCGCCTCTGCCCGAGTCGATCCTGCGGCCGATCACCGGCGTGCGCCTGCACGCGCCGGGCGGGAGCAGTCTCGCGCTCGACTCGCCCGGCTACTTCTTCCTCGCGACCGACACGCCTGCGCTGATGCGCCGGCTGGTCGAGTGCGCGCGCGAAGCCGGCGCGGCGGTGGCGCTGGGCGAGCCATGGGCGGGAGGCGAGCGCATCCCGGGAGGCTGGCGCGGCGCGGACGGACGCGTCGGGCGTTTCCTCGTCGGCGCCGACGGCCCCGCTTCGCGCGTCGCGCGCGACTGCCGCCTCGGCGTCAACACGCGCTTCCTGTTCGGCGCGGAACTCGAGATCCGCGGCGCCACGCTGAACGAACCCGAGCGGCTGCACTGCTTCCTCGACGCGCAGCGCGCGCGCGGCTATCTCGGCTGGGCGTTCCTCGGTGTCGGCATCGTGCAGGTCGGCCTCGCGTGCTCGCGGGAGGGCAAACGCGCGCTGCCCGACGTCGACGACTTCGCCGCGGCGATCGCCCCGCGCATCGGCCTCGCGGGGGGCACGGTCGTCGCGAAGCGCGCCGGGCTGATCCCGGTCGGCGGTCCCGTGCATCCTCGCGCCGGCGACCGCGTCACGCTCGTGGGCGACGCCGCGGGCCTCGTGTCCCCGCTCACCGCGGGCGGCATCCACACGGCGCTCGAGTCCGGTTTCCGGGCAGGCCGCGCGATCGCCGCGGCGCTCGCGCAGGATCGCGGCGGGGCGCTCGTCGTCGATCCGCCCGCACCGGACTTCACGCTGAAACGATGGATGCGCCGGGTCTACGATCGCGTCCAGCACGATCGCCTGTTCGACCTCGCGATCGGCACCGGCGCGTTCGCCGCGCTCGCGCATCGCGTGTTCTTCCACCGACGGATCGGCCGGTAGAGCGTGCACCCTGTGGTTCGGGCTTCAGCCCGACGGACTGCAGCGATCCGCTGCGGGTCGGCCTTCAGGCCGACGCATCTCCTTCGCATCGGCACGGACCCCGTCGGGCTGAAGCCCGACCCACAGGAAGCGCTTCCCGGCGCTCGATGCGCCGCGCCCCGGCAATCGCCGGCGCAACTGTCTCCTGACTTCTTGATCTCTGGCCCCCGATGTCGGCCTGAAGGCCGACCCGCCCTGAGCGTCCCGACGCTCCCGATCCCTGTCCTCTGATACCTGATGCCTGATACCTGTCAGACCCGCGCCTTCTTTTCGACGATCTGGATCGTCGCCCAGCTCCACTCGGCGCGCTGCTCGACCAGGTGGCGCATCGCGACCGTGTAGATCGAGCGCCCGGTCATCAGGATGACGCTGCGGCCCTCCGAGTACTCCGAGGTCGGGACGATGAGCGTCTTGACGGCGAGCGGCTTGTCCGGCCTCGACGGCGGCGGCAGGTAGAGGCCGTCGAAGCGCGAGCCGATCGTCGCGACCTCGATGCCGTTGACGACGAGTCCCAGGTCGTCGCGCGGCTCGCGGCGCGTGTGCAGCGTGATCGGCACGAAGCGCTCGGCGATGATCGACACGCCCGCCTCGACCTCGTCGTTGCTGACCTTGTTCAGGCGCCGCACGACGCCCAGCACGAAATCGGAAACGTCGCTCTGGCGCACCGCCACGATCCCGCCCAGCGCGAGGCTCTGCCCGATGCCGCCCGACGCAGAGATTCGCAGGCCCGCGATGCTGCGGTCCTTGATCTGCCACATCGGATCGGAGAACGACGTCAGGCTGGCGACGATCGAGTCGTGCTCGTCTTGCGTCGCGCGCCTGCCGCGCGGCGCATCGGCGACCGCGTAGACCTCGATCTGTTCCGCGCCGCCGCCGTCCGGCACGGCGTCCGCGGCGTCCCTCGCCGCGAGTTCGCGGCAGATGCGCGCGAGGCCGATCCGCACCCGCGCCGAGACCTTGCACGCGATCCGCGCATCGCGCCGCAGGTCGTTGGCGAGGCTCGGCACGACCGAAGGCCGCACCTTTTCGAGGATCGCGACGCGCAGCTGGTTGATCGAGGCCGCCGGTCCGACATCGGTGTGTTCCGCCTGGCGCAGCGCCGCAATGGCGCGGTCGAGCTGATCGGAGAGCAGCGAGGTGTCCAGGTAGCGCAGCATCGAGCCCGAGTCGCTGCCGGTGCGCCGCTGCAGGCCGGTGCGCCCCGCGACGTCGACGAAAAAGCCTTCGGGAGACCGGGGCACCGCGTCGAGCTGCAGGCGCCGGCTCCAGGCGCGAAGCTGCGAACACGCCCAGTCGATCTCGCCCGGCGTCATGTTCCCGGTGTTGAGCTGGTGGACGAGCAGCGTGTAGACGTACTCCTGTTCGAGCGTCCATTGATTCCCGCTCGCGCCCGAGCCCGCGAGCGACGTGGGCGTGCGCTCGACCCCGAGTTCGGTCGCGCGCAGGAAGGTGCGATGGAGTTCGGCCCACTTCGCCGGGATCCAGCGCTCGTGGCGGTACACGCGCAGCTTGGCGTCGGTGCCCGCGTAGTGCGTGAGGCGCGTGAAGAGGAGCGGGATCAGAGGCTTCCAGCGCGCGTTCGACGCCTGCGAGAGGCCTTCCTCGAGCGACGCCTGGTAGGCGGACATGAATCCCTGCGTGAGCTCGTAGACCGCCTGCCACAGCCGTTCGGCGAGCCTGGGGCCGGTCTCCACGTTCTCGACGTACTGCTTGATCAACTGGCGGCGGTCGGCGCCCAGTGCGGAGTCGAGGAACTGGATCGCGAGCACCCGCGCCGGGTCGATCGGCTTGCGCGACAGGCGCATGCCGTCGAACGCGCGCATCACGTGCTGCTGGCGTCCGACCACATCGAGCGCCGGCAACTGGCGGAGCCAGCCCGACACCGACTTCGCCGTCACCAGCGGATCGGTGCTGTCCTTGCCCGGCGAGGTCAGGAATTCGAACATGCGTTGGAGATCGCGCGCAGGGTGATCCGGACCGCGACGCGCCACCCTGCCGGCGCACGGAGTTCGTCGGCAATCATGGTCCGGATGGCGAATCTCGATTTATAGACCAAATCGGCAGGCCCCGCCAGAACCGGCAGGCCGCACTCCGCTACAATGGCGACCCCTCGGCCACCGGGCGGGAGTTCGCCCCGTGGCCGGGACATCTTCCCGCGGGGCAGGCCCCGTGCCATGACCATCGTTTCCATGAACCGATCGACGTTCGTCGCCCTTTCCCTGTTTGCCTTCCTGGCCGCGCCAGCGACCCCGGCCATGGCCCAGCAGGGCACCGCCCCCACGACCAAGGAAGGCAGCAAGATGGATGCCACCGTGACCACGCTGAAGAAAATCGATACGAAACAAGGCTCTGGCGCCGAAGCCGTCGCCGGCAAGTCCGTGGCGGTCCACTACACCGGGTGGCTGTACGACCCGTCGAAGCCGGAAGGCAAGGGCGCGAAGTTCGACAGTTCGCTCGACCGGCGCGAGGCCTTCGTGTTCCCGCTCGGTGGCGGACGCGTCATCCGGGGCTGGGACGAAGGTGTCGTCGGCATGAAGACCGGCGGCAAGCGCACGCTCGTCATCCCGTCGGACATGGCGTACGGTTCGCGCGGCGCCGGCGGGGTGATTCCGCCGAACGCGGTGCTCGTCTTCGACGTCGAACTGCTCGAGGTCCGTTGAACGCGCTCTCGCCGTTCGACGGCCGCGCAGCCACCAAACGGCGCGCCGACTACCGCGCGCCGGCGTTCCTCGTCGACCGGGTCGCGCTCGAACTCGACCTCGATCCGAACGCGACCCGTTCGCGTTTCTTCATTGAGCTGCGGGTCG
>DAOMBL010000011.1:10851-11689 GCA_035427325.1 Casimicrobiaceae bacterium | reverse complement strand
CGAGTTCCGGCGCAAACCCGCCGCGACCGGCGAGGACCGCTGGGCGCCGCTCGTCCTCGACGGCGAAGCACAGGACGACGTCCGCGTCGAACTGAACGGCCGGGCGCTCCGTCCCGCCGAGGCGGTCCTCTCCGAAGCCTCGCTGTCGCTGCCGGACGCACCCGACAGCGGCACCGTGGTCGTACGCGCCCGCATCGCGCCGGCGAAGAACCTCGCGCTGGAAGGGCTCTACGTGTCGTCCGGCGTGTTCTGCACGCAATGCGAGCCGGAGGGCTTCCGCCGGATCGCGTATTTCCCGGACCGTCCGGACGTGCTCTCGTCGTTCACCGTCACGATGCGTGCCGACCGGGAGCGCTATCCGGTCCTGCTGTCCAACGGCAACCTCGTCGCCGCGGGCGGCCTCCCCGGCGGTCGCCACTTCGCCACCTGGCACGATCCGTTCCCCAAGCCCACCTATCTGTTCGCGCTGGTCGCCGGCGACCTCGCCTCGCTCGAGGACAGCTTCACGACGATGTCCGGCCGGCGCGTGCACCTCGCGATCTACTCGACGCCCGCGAACCTCCCGCGCTGCACGTTCGCGATGGAGAGCCTGAAGCGCGCGATGCGCTGGGACGAGGAGCGCTTCGGGCGCGAATACGATCTCGACCGCTTCATGATCTTCTGCGCCGACGACTTCAACATGGGCGCGATGGAGAACAAGGGGCTCAACATCTTCAACAGCAAGCTCGTCCTCGCCGATCCGCAGACCGCGACCGACGACGACTACGGCGCGATCGAGGCGGTGGTCGGCCACGAGTACTTCCACAACTGGACCGGCAACCGCGTGACCTGCCGCGAC
>DAOMBL010000011.1:0-10841 GCA_035427325.1 Casimicrobiaceae bacterium | reverse complement strand
TGGTTCCAGCTCTCGCTCAAGGAGGGCCTGACCGTCTTCCGCGACCAGGAGTTCTCGAGCGACCTGGGCTCGCGCGCCGTCGAGCGCATCGGCGCGGTCGAGGGGCTGCGACGCATGCAGATGCCCGAGGACGCCGGCCCGATGGCGCACCCGGTGCGTCCCGACGAGTACCAGGAGATCAACAACTTCTACACGGCGACCGTCTACGAGAAGGGCGCCGAGGTGATCCGCATGCAGCACACGCTGCTCGGTCCGGAACGCTTTCGCCGCGGCATGGACCTGTACTTCGAGCGGCACGACGGACAGGCGGTGACCTGCGACGACTTCGTCCAGGCGATGAGCGACGCGTCAGGCGTCGACCTCGCGCAGTTCCGGCGCTGGTATTCGCAGGCGGGGACACCGGTCGTACGCGCCCGGGGACGCTACGACGCCGGGGCGAAGCGCTACACGCTCGAGGTCGAGCAGCGCACCGGTCCGACGCCGGGCCAGCCGGAGAAGCTGCCGTTCCACATCCCGCTCGCGGTGGGGCTGGTCGGCCCCGACGGTCACGACCTCGCGCTCCGTCTCGAAGGCGAACCCGAGCCGCTCGGGACGACGCGCGTGCTCGACGTCGTCGCCGCCCGGCAGGCGTTCGCGTTCGCCGACGTGCAACTCCCTCCGGTACCCTCGCTCGCTCGCGGCCTTTCGGCCCCGGTGCGCGTCGAGTTCGACTACGGCGACGACGACCTCGCGCTCCTCGCCGCGCACGACAGCGACCCCGTCAACCGCTGGGACGCCGCGCAGCGGACCTTCACGCAGGCGATCCGCGCGATCGCCGCGGCGCACCGCGCGGGTCGTCCGGAGGCGCTGCCACCTACGCTCGTCCGCGTCGTCGCCGCGCTGCTCGACGATGGCGCGAGCGATCCTGCGCTCATCGCGCTGGCGCTGACGCCGCCCGACCCCGCCGTCGTCGCCTCGCTCGATCCGGTGCTCGATATCGACGGCGTCGACCACGCCCGCGCCTTCGTGCAGCGCGAACTCGCCCGAGCGCTCGCCGATCGCTTCGAGCGCGTCTACGCCGCGCAGGAGCGCCGCGGACCGTACGAGCCCACGCCGAAGCAGGTCGCGAGGCGCAGGCTCGCGAACACCTGCCTGCGCTATCTCGGCGAGCGCGGCGACCCGGCCGGCCGCGCGTTCGCGGTCGCACAGTTCGACGCTGCCGACAACATGACCGACACGATCGGCGCGCTGGCGGCGCTGACGGACACCGCGTCCGACGAGCGGGAAAGCCTGTTTGCGCGCTTCGAGCACACCTGGCAGCACGAACCGCTCGTGCTCGACAAGTGGTTCGCGTTGGAGGCGCAGTCGCGTCGCGCCGGCACGCTCGCGCGCGTGCGCGAACTCGTGCGCCACCCGCGTTACAACGCCCGGAACCCCAATCGCGTGCGCTCGCTCCTCGGAGCGTTCGCGCTGCGCAACTTCAGCCGATTCCACGCCGCCGACGGATCCGGCTACGCGTTCGTCGCCGACCAGGTGCTCGCGATCGACCCGATGAATCCGCAGCTCGCGGCGCGCATCGCGGGCGCCTTCGAACTGTGGAAGCGGCTGCCGGAGCCGCGCCGCGCCCGCGCGGAGATCGAACTGCGGCGGATCGCTGCCGCGCAGTCCCTGTCGCCGGACGTGGGGGAGATCGTGTCGCGGAGCCTCGCGGACTAGGGAAGCCCCGCGTCGCTCCTGGATTCGCCCCGCCCGTCGCGTCCCGCCGGGCCACCGAGGAGCAGCGCCGGCACGCATCTTCCCGGCGACTTCATCCGGGGTCGCGCGCGCGGTGGGACTACGCGGCGTCTGCCCAGGCTGCCGGAAGGCCGCCCGACGTCAGCGCCACCCGTTGCCGACCTGGAGGTAGAACGCGTCGTCCTCGGGTCCGCGCGCGACGTCGATGCCGACGTAGAGCCCGAGCCGGCGCGCGAGCAGGTAGCGGAAGCCCACGCCCTTCGACACTTCGGAGGGGGAGTCCGCGAACGACGCGTTGCGGCCCCAGGCGCGCCCCGCGCCGATGAAGCCCACGACCGACCAGCGCTCGGTCACGTCGTAGCGCAACTCGGTCTCGAGCACGCCGGTGTTCTGGTCCTGGTAGCGCGCCGCGGGGATACCGCGCATGTCGATGAACGGCAGGAAATAGAACGGCACGTCGCCGCGCGCGGCGCGGCCGTCGATGCGCAGGCCGACGGTGAGCTTGTCGAGCGCCGGCCAGTACGCGAACACGTGGGCGCGGTACGCCTGGAAGCGGTTCGCGCCGCCGAAGTCCGGGTCGTAGAACGTGGCTTCGGCGGCGCCGATCCACCCGCGGTTGGGCGTGAAGATGTTGTCGCGCGAATCGTGCTCGACGACGACCCCCAGTCCGGAGTTGCGCTGCGCGAGTTCCCGCGACGTGAGACCGATCTCGCCCGCCCCGACGTCGAGCGAGGTCGAGAGGTCGGTGTAGATCCAGCGCGCGCCGATGAACGTGTCGCTCGCTCCCAACCGGTACATCCCCTGCTGGAACGAGCCGAAGCCCTGCAGCGTGTAGCCGACCTTGCCGATCGCGATCGGCAGGAAGCCGCCGATGCCGTAGAAATCGAGGTTGACGCGGAAGTCGCCGACGCCGCCCCGGTAGCGCCAGCGGTCCTCGTCGAACGTGACTTGCCCGCCGACCGCCGCGCCCCGCGTCCCGTTCTCGGTCGCGAAGCCCGCCGCGACCCAGATGTCAGGGGGCACGAGGTGTCCGCCCTCCTTCTTGGCCTTCTCGATCGCATCGCCAATGCTGCCTCGGATGAACACGAGCGCGATGCCGCCTCCGTAGCCGACCGCCGGCTCCGTGATGATGATCGGCACCGGCAGGAAGCCCTTGCGCTCGAGCAGCCACTCGGAGAGGTCGAGGTAGCCGTCCTGCGGATCGAGGAATCGGCGGAACGTCTCGTGCGCGTCCGCACCCGCGGCTCCTGTCGACGCGAGCAGCGATACCGCGATTCCAAGTGCGGAGAGCGCACGGCGCATCCGCGTCGCCCGCGCAGGACGGACGCGGGCGCCCTCGCGTGCGACAAGCCGGCCGGCGACGTCGAATCCCATGGTCCGGCCGGGGCTACCAGTAGGTCTCGAGCGTGATGTGGCCCGGTTCCTTGCGCCGGTGCCGCCGCATCGCGCGCTCGGCGAGCGCGGCCTGCACGTCGTCGACCATCGCGGGATTGCCGCACAGCATCGCGTGCGCGCTGTCGGCGTTGAGCGGCACGCCGGCGTGCCCCTCGAGCCTCCCGTCGCGGATCAGCGCGGGAATTCGACCGGGCAGCGCCCCCGGATGCGGCTCGCGGCTCACCACCGGCACGAACGAGAAGGCGGCGGAGCGCTCGCGCGCGATCGCTCCGATCACCTCGCCGTAGGAGAGCGCGCTCGCGTGGCGCACCGCATGCACGAGCACGACGCGCCCGAACTTCTCCCACGGGTCGGCCGTGCGCAGGATCGACAGGAACGGACCGATACCGGTGCCTGTCGCCAGGCACCAGAGCGTGTCGGCCGCAGGGACCTCGGTGACGCTGAAGAAGCCGTTCGCGCGCGCGCCGAGCCACAGGGCGTCACCCGGCTGCAGCGCGGCGAGGCGAGGCGACAGCGGGCCGCCGGGCACGACGTTGAAGTAGAACTCGTGGCGCGGCGCGACCGGCGGATTCACGAACGAATACGGGCGCCCGATCATCGGGTCCTTCTCGCCCGGCGGCGCCGGCAGGCCGAGGCGGGCGAACTGGCCCGCGACGAACGTGAGCGACGGTGCGTCGACCTCGAGCGAGACCAGCCCGTCGGTCCAGGCCCGGCGCGCGTGCACGCGCCCTTCCATCCACGACGACATGATTCGCATTCCGTGACGGTATGATGCGGATTATGCCAACAGCGCGGCGGGGAGACGTCCTGGTGAGGCCACCGACCGCCGCGGACCGCACGGCGTTCGTCGCCGCAGCACGGGGAAGCCGGCGCCTGCACCGATCCTGGGTGCATGCGCCGGACACGCCCGCGGCGTTCGCGACCTACCTGAAGCGTTACGCCGATCCCAGCCCCGGAGCGGCCCACGCCGGACTCGTCGCGATCCGCCGCACCGACGGCGCGCTCGTCGGCGCCCTCAACTTCAGCAACATCGTGCGCGGGCCGTTCCGCAACGCCTTCCTGGGCTACTACGCGTTCGCCCCGCTCGCCGGGCAGGGTTACATGGCCGCGGCGCTGTCGCGCGCGCTCGACTTCGCGTTCGGTCCGCTCCGCCTGCATCGCGTCGAGGTGAACGTGCAGCCGGCGAACCGCAGGTCGATCGCGCTGGTGACGCGGACCGGCTTCGTCCGCGAAGGCTATTCGCGCCGCTACCTGAAGATCGGCGGACGCTGGCGCGACCACGTGCGATTCGCGATGCTCGCCGAGGACTGGAAGGCGCTCCGCCGGCGCGGGGTCGCGCGGCGATGACCCGCGCGGCCGCATGGCTCGCCTTCGCGCTCGCATCCTGCGCGACCCAGGATCCGAACGCCGCGCGCACGGCCGACGCGCTCGCGATCGCGCCCTACGCGATCCACGAGGTCTGCTTCAAGCTCGCCGAAGGCGACAAGGTCGACTGGCGCTTCCAGTCGCCGCAGCCGGTCGACTTCAACTTCCACTACCACGAGGGCGCGGCCGTCGTGCTCCCGCTGGTGAAGTCGGCGAGCTTCGGCGACTCCGGCATCTTCCCGGTCCGCGTGCCGCAGGAGTACTGCGCGACGTGGGAGGCCGGGCCGCTGGGCGCGGTGATCAGCTATCGCGTCCTGCCGATTCGCGCGCGATGAGCGGGCCGCGGCGTTCCGGCGAAACCGGTGGGGCGGATGCCCTGCTGTTCGACCTCGACGGGACGCTCACCGACAACTTCGCCGGCATCGCGCGTTCGATCGTCTACGCGCTCGACCGCCTCGGCGTCGAGGCGCCCCCGGCGGCGGCGCTGCGGCAGTTCGTGGGGCCGCCGCTGCGCGCCACGTTCGCGACGCTGCTCGACACCGAGGCGCCCGACGACATCGAACACGCGATCGCGCTCTACCGCGAACGCTATTCGGACGTCGGCTGGCGCGAGAACGTCGTCTACGACGGCATTCCCGAGGCGCTCGCCGCACTCGCCCGGACGCGGCGGCTGTTCCTGTGCACCGCCAAGCCGGAGATCTATGCGCGCCGCATCGTGACGCTCTTCGGGCTCTCCGAATTCCTCGACGGCGTCTACGGCTCGGAACTCGGCGGTCGTCACGACGACAAGGCGGAACTCTTCGCGCATCTCGCCGCGACCGAGCGGCTCGACGCGACACGCGCCGTGATGATCGGCGACCGCAGCCACGACCTGCGCGCCGCGCGCGCGAACGGCGCCCGGGCGATCGGCGTGCTGTGGGGCTACGGGTCCGAAGCGGAACTCGCGGGCGCCGATGCGATCGTGCGGGCGCCGGACGAGTTGCCCGGCGTTCTGAGGTCGATCGGTTCGCGGCGCGGCCCGTCGGGTTGAAACCCAGGCTGTCGGGCTGAAGCCCGACCCACAGCAGAGGCGTTGTGGGTCGGCCTTCAGGCCGACGCCTTTCGATCGCATCGGCACAGACTCCGCCGGGCCCGAGACCGTCGGGCTGAAGCCCGACCCACCGCAAACCGCCGCAGCCCGTCGGGCTGAAGCCCGACCCACAGGCGTTGCGCTTGTCGGGCTGAAGCCCGATCCACAGTCATGTCGAAGCGAGGGATCGTCACCGCCACGCGCCCGCGCAGGCGACCATCGTCCGGTCGTGGATGTCGAGGACGCGAGCGAGCGGCTCCTGGTAGCCGCCGGCGAGGTTCCACGCGATCGGCAGGGCCGCGGCGCGCGCCTCCGCGAAGACGATCGCGTCGCGCCTGGCGAGTTGCGCGTCGTCGAGGAAGCCGCCGAGCGGATCGTCGACGTGCGGGTCCGCGCCGGCCTGGTAGAGGACGACGTCGCAGCCGCCGAACCCGCGCACGATCCCGGGCAACGCCTCGAGGAAGCGGCCGGCCTGGCGCGGGTAGTCGCGCCCGGCCGTGACGTGCCGCACGATGTCCCGGACGCCCGTCCGCGCGATGATGTCCTCGGTGCCGTCGCCGTAGTGCTGGTCGCAGTCGAGGATGCCTACGCGTCGCACCGCGCCTTCCGAGAGCAGCGCGAGCGCGGTCACCATCAGGCCGTTGAAGGTGCAGAAGCCCGCCGCGCCGTCCCAGTGCGCGTGGTGGAAGCCGGAACACGGCGCGCAGGCCACCGCACGGGTCGCCAGCGCGTGCCGCGCGGCGGACAGCATCGCGCCGCTCGTCCACGGCAGGGACGCGGCCACCGACGCGCTGCGGTTGCCGAAGCCGTTGTCCTCCCGAAGCGCGAGGATGGCCTCGACGTAGCCGGGATCGTGCGCGCGGGCGAGTTCGTCCGGTGTCACCGGACGCGGCCTGCGCAGGACGATGGGCCGGCGGCGCTCGTGCCAGCGCGCGACGACGTCGCGCGGCTTGCTCGCCGAAGGGGAGCCGAACTGCGGTTCGGCGACCTGCTCTGCCGCAAAGTACACGGGAATCGGCAGGTGGGCGGGGGAGTCGGAAGTCGTCGCGCTGGGAGAGTCGGTCATGCCGCGAGGTTACGTCACGCGAGGCTCAGGGCGTGAGCCATTCAATCGCCCCCGGGCGGCGGCGATGCCCGAGAAGCGTGTCGGGCCGGAACCCGAATCGCAGCGCCCCGTCGGGCTGAAGCACGAACGCATCGGCACGAACCCCGTCGGGCTGAAGCCCGACCCACGGGCGATGTGCTTGTCGGGCTGAAGCCCGACCCACGGGCGATGTGCTGTCGGGCTGAAGCCCGACCCGCGGGCGATGTGCTTGTCGGGCTGAAGCCCGACCCACAGGCGATCCGCTTGTCGGGCTGAAGCCCGACGCACGGGCGATGTGCTTGTCGGGCCGAAGCCCGGCTCGCAGGGAGTCGCTAGCTCTCGCCGAGCGGCTTCTCGAGGTCCGGCCAGGCGTAGGTCGCTCCGTGGCGGCGCTTGCCGAGGATCACCTTGTCGACGATCTTCGCGGCGGCGACGTCGGGCGCGACGAGCCTTCGGTCCGCGTGGAACTTGCGGAACATCGCGACCGCCGGCAGCGTGTCCTCGGACTGCTCGCGCGCGCGCGTCTGCATGTCGGTGTCGATGACGCCGGGTCGCAGCGACACCGCGCGAAACGCCGGATCCTGAACTTCGGCCGCCAGCACGCGCGTGAGCATCTCGAGGCCGGCCTTCGCCTCGCAGTAGAGCCCGGAGCCCGCGACCGCGCTGCGCGCGGTGCCGGACGAGACGTTGACGATCCGGCGCTCGACCGAAGTGTCCGGGAACGCCCGCAGGAACAGCGCGGCGAGTGCCACCGGCGCGGCCAGATTCACCGCGAGCGACCGGGCGATCGCGGCGCCGTCGTGGCGCGCGGTGACGCCGAAAGGTTCGATCGTCGCGGCGTTGTTGACGAGACACGCCCATGTCGGCGCGAGCCCCGCGAGCGCGCCGAACGCCGGCGCGACCGCGGCGTCGATCCCGGCGACGTCGGCGAGATCGCAGGGCGCGAACCGGTAGTGCTCGCCCTCGAGCCCGGCGGCCGACGATCGTCCGACGCCGAGCACCGCGAGTCCCCGGTCGAGCAGGACGCGGGCGAGCGCCGGACCGAGCCCGCGCGACACGCCCGTCATGATCACTACGCGCATGGAGCCTCCGCGGTCAGCGACCCGACATCGAGCCGACGACGAGGAACAGCACCAGGATCCCGAGCGCGACGAACGCGATCTTCCAGAAGCTCTTCGGGTACTCTCCGGCGACCTTGCCGGTCACGCCGTTGATCGCGCACTGGAACGCGCGCCGGCCGTAGTCGTAGGAGAGCAACCACACCGGTGCGAGGATGTGCTTGTAGGTCTGCCCCGACCAGTCGGCGCGCACCGACAGGTTGCGAAACGTGTCGCCGGGAACCTGCCTGCCGCACATCGCCTCCAGTTTCGTCCGCATCGCGGCGCGCGCTCGGTCCGCCGCAGCGGCGAGGTCGATCTGGTAGCGCTCGACGACCCAGCCGGCGACGTACCCCGGATCGTAGGCCTGGAGGTCACCGGTCGGGAAGGGCTCGATGCCGCGCATCAGTCCCGGATGAACGCCGACCGAAGCGCAGACGAGGTCGTCGTCGAAGAAGTGGGACACGTGCCCCGCCGCGGGGACCCAGCGGATGTGGCGCACCTGGCGCGTGCGCGTTTGCCCGTTCTCGACGTAGGTCTCGGTGGTGGTGTAGTAGTGTCCCGCTTCCGCGGTCCAGTCGGCCTCGACCTTCGCATCGAACGTCCAGTAGGGCAGGTAGACGCCGTGCACGGTGTCGGTGAGCGCGCGGCGCTTGAGCGCGTTGGGCGCGAACCACAGCCGGCCGAACCACGCGCGCAACCGGTCGCGCGCGTCGGTCTCGGGGATGCGGAAAGGAAGCACGCTCTCGGGCCGGAACGCGGGCGCGGTCTCGTCGTAGGGCACGAGCTGCGCGGACCCGCAGAACTCGCAGTTCTGCGCCTGCCGCGCAGGATCGAGGACCGAGATCGCGCGGCAGCTCTGGCAGCGCACCTGCCGTTTCGCTTCCGCCCAACCCGGCGTCGTCGCGGAGAGGCGCGCGAGCGCCCCGGCGAGATCGTGCTCCCGGGGTCCGTGCGCGGCCCGGGGAGGCGCGGGCGACTCGGTCCCGCAGAACGGGCAGACGAGCTTCTGCCTGCCGGGGTTCCAGACCGCCTCGCCGCCGCAGGCGGGGCACGCGAACTTCGAGAGCGCGTCGCGTTCGGACTCCGGCCCTTCGCCGGTCATTGCTGGATCGAGTACCCGACCACCTGCCACCGATACGCGTCGACGTGCAGCGTCACCATCTCCCGCGTCACCGGCCGCCGCGCGAACGCGGTGCGGAAGATGATGAGCGCGTACTCGCCGGCCGCGAGTCCGGGGGCCTGGTTCGAGAACGTCGTCTGGACGGCGGTCCGCTGGACGACCGCACCCAGCGGCTCCCGGACTTTCTTCATCGCGGTCACCCAGCCCTCCGCGCCGAGCGCCTTGCGGAACGGTTCGCCGGCCGCCTCGAAGCTCGCCTCGGCATCGAACCGGTCGACGATCGCGAGCCAGTCGCGCGCCGCGTCCTGCGCCGCAGCCGAGCGCGGATCCTGGGCATGCACGAGCGGAGAGGCCGCGGCCGCGGCGATCGCCACGAGCACGACGATCGCGGCGCGTCGTCCGGCGCGACGCGTCATGACTGGAGGAACGCGTCGACCGCAGCGCGCGTCACGCGCCATTGCGTGCCGATCTTCTTGCCCTTGAGGTCGCCGGACTCGAGGCTCGAGACCACGTCCGACTCGCCCACGCCGAGCGCCTGCGCGACCTGCGCGGGCGTCATCAGCTCCGGCATCGCGGCCGCGCCGGCCTGCGCCGCGGGCGCGGAGCCCTTCACGCCCGGCGTCGACTGGCCCATGAGGCCGCCCGACTGGTTCATCATCTGCTGCGCCATCGCCATGCCGACCGCCATCTCGGCCGCCATGCCGCCTGCGCCACCTCCCCCCTTCTCCATGCCCTGCGCCATCTGGAACTTGACGTAGTCGTTGAGGTTCCCGACCGCGGCCATCGAGCTGCGCTTGTCGATCGCCTGCTCGACCTCCGGCGGCACCGACACGTTCTCGACGACGAACGCGGTCATCTCGAGGCCGTACTTGTCGTGCAGCGCCGGATTGATGAGCGGCAGCAGCGCCTCGCCGAGTTCTCCGTAGCGCGACGCGACGTCGAGCGCAGGGATCTTCGCGCCCGCGAGCGCCTCCGAGAACACCGAAACGAGGCGCGAGCGCATCACGTCCGCGAATTCGTCGAGCCGGAAGTGGTGGTCGGTGCCGGCGACCTCCTTGAGGAAGCGCGGCGCGTCGACGATGCGGAAGTCGTAGGTGCCGTAGGCGCGCAGGCGCACGACGCCGAAATCCGCATCGCGCATCATCACCGGGTTCGCCGTGCCCCATTTGTTGCCGGTGAACACCCGCGTGACGACGTAGTAGACGTCGGCCTTGAACGGACTCTCGAGCGCGTATTTCCAGCTCTTGAGGTTGGTGAGGATCGGGATGTTGTCGGTCGTGAGCGTGTGCTTGCCGGGACCGAAGGCGTCGCCGAACTGCCCGAGGTAGACGAACTGCGCGAGCTGGCTCTCGCGCACGATCAGCTGCGCGCCGTTCTTGATCTCCTTGTCCTCGTCGGGGAACCGCCACGACAGCGTGTCGCGCGAGTCGTCGGTCCACTCGATGATGTCGATGAACTGCTTCTTCAGGAAATCGATGATCGCCATGCGCGCAGGTCTCCCGTCTGGTGGATGCCGGATCGCGTCGAGCTACTTCTTCGCGAGCTTCTTCGCCTCGGCCTCGGCGTTCTTCATCTCGGCTTCGAGGCGCGCGAGCGGGAGCGCGCCCGGCAGCACCGATCCGTCGGCGAGGATCATCGTCGGCGTGGCCTGGATGCGGAGCTTCTGGCCGAGCGCCTGCGTCGCCGCGACCGGGTTCGCGCAATCGCCCTTGTTGTCGGGGACCTTGCCGGTCGCGAAGAACGCGTCCCAGGCCTTGGCCGGGTTCTCCGAGCACCAGATCTGGCGCGACTTCTGCGCGGCCTGCGGATGGAGCTGGTCGATCGGGAACAGGAACGTGTAGACGGTCACGTTGTCGAGGCCCTTCATCTCCTCCTCGAGCTTGTGGCAGAACGGGCAGTCGGCGTCCGAGAACACGACGAGCTTGCGTTCGCCCTTGCCCTTCACCTTCTTGATCGCGAGTTCCAGCGGCAGGCTGTCCCAGGCGACGCGGTTCA
>DAOMBL010000010.1:0-18911 GCA_035427325.1 Casimicrobiaceae bacterium | reverse complement strand
GCGTCCAACGGATACGTGTACGTCTACTACACGACCTCGGCGGCGCCGGTCCACAACCGCGTCAGCCGCTTCAAGGCGAGCACCGGCAATCCCGACGTCGCGGATCCGGCCGAGACGATCCTCGTCGATCTCGACAACCTGTCGGGCGCGACCAACCACAACGGGGGTGCGCTGCGTTTCGGCCTCGACGGCAAGCTCTACGTCGCGGTCGGCGAGAACGCCAACGCATCGAACTCCCAGGCGCTCACCAACCGGCACGGCAAGGTTCTCCGCTACAACGCGGACGGGAGCATCCCGGCCGACAATCCGTTCTACGCGACGGCCGCCGGGGCGAACCGCGCGATCTGGGCGCTCGGCCTGCGCAATCCCTACACGTTCGCGATCCAGCCGGGCACCGGCAGGATGATGATCAACGACGTGGGCGCGAACACCTGGGAGGAGATCAACGAAGGGATCGCCGGACGCAACTTCGGCTGGCCCGCGTCCGAAGGCGATGTCGGCTGCACCGCCTCGGGCTTCACCTGCCCGGTCTACTCGTACCCGCATTCGCAGGGCTGCGCGATCACCGGCGGGGCGTTCTACAACCCGCCCACCGCCTCGTTCCCCGCGTCGTACCTCGGCAAATACCTGTTCGCCGACTATTGCGACAACTGGATCAAGCTCATCGACCCGGACGCGCCGCCCTCCGCCGGCAACGCCACCACCTTCGCCACCGACGTTCCGGCGCCGGTCGACCTGCGCGTCGGTTCCGACGGCAGCCTCTACTACCTCGCGCGCGGCTCGGGCAGTGTCGGCCGGATCGAGTCGTCGGCGGCGCAGCCACCGGCGATCACGCAGGATCCGCTTCCGCAGACCGTCCCGGTCGGTGGTTCCGCGACCTTCGGCGTGTCGGCATCGGGCAGTTCGCCGCTCGCCATCCGCTGGCAGCGCAATCGCGTCGACATCCCCGGCGCGACGTCGGGTTCGTACACGCTGACCGGCGCGCAGGCGAGCGACAGCGGTGCGCTCTTTCGCGCCGTCGTGACCAATGCGTACGGCGAGGCGACGAGCGCCGAAGCGCTGCTCACGGTCACGACGAACACGCCGCCGGCGCCGACGATCGTCGCGCCTGCGGTGAACACGCGCTACAACGCGGGGCAGACGATCGGTTTCAGCGGAAGCGCGAGCGACGGGCAGGATCCTTCGATCCCGGCATCCGCCTACACCTGGCAGGTCGACTTCCACCACGACGCGCACACCCATCCGTTCGTGGCACCGCTGAGCGGGGTCACGGGGGGATCGTTCACGATCCCGACCAGCGGGGAGACCGCGACGAACGTCTGGTACCGGCTGTACCTCACCGTGCGCGACTCGGGAGGGCTCACCGGTACGGTCACGCGCGACATCCTGCCCAACGTTGCGACCCTGTCGTTCGCGACCAGCCCGGCCGGATTGCCGCTCACGCTCGATGCGCAACCGCTCGCGAGTCCTTCGGTCGACAGCGTCGTGGGGATGCAACGCGCGATCGGCGCGCCCGCCCAGGCGACGAGCGGCGGCAAGACCTGGCAGTTCTCGTCGTGGTCCGACGGTGGGGCGCGCAACCACACGATCGTCACGCCCGCCGGTGGAGGCACGTACACGGCCAACTACGTCGAGGTGCCTTCGGCGAACGTGGCGCTCGCCACGCTCGGGGCCGTCGCATCGGCCTCGTCCAGCTTCAGCGTCGAATTTGCACCGTCGACGACCATCGACGGCGAGACCGCAGGCGTCGACTGGGGGAACGGCGGCGGCTGGAACGACGCCACCGGCGCCTCCTGGCCCGACTGGCTGCAGGTCGCCTTCGACGGCCCGAAGACCATCGACCGCGTCGTCGTCTACTCCCTCCAGGACAACTACGCCTCGCCCTCGCCGCCCACCGACGCGATGACCTTCTCGCTCTACGGCATCACCGCCTTCCAGGTCCAGGCCTGGAACGGGTCCGCGTGGTCGACGATCGCCACGGTCTCCGGCAACAACCTCGTCAAGCGCACCGTCACCTTCGCGCCGGTCACCACCGACCGCATCCGCATTCGCGTGACCGACGCGCTCCTCGTCTACTCGCGCATCGTCGAGGTCGAGGCGTGGACGCCCGGCACGCCGGCGCCCGCCGCGACGACGACGACGCTCGCGAGTTCCGCCAATCCCTCGACGCTCGGCCAGCCGGTCAGCTTCACCGCCACCGTCACCGGCAGCGCCCCGACCGGCAGCGTCGCCTTCCGCGACGGCGCCGCGACCATCGCCGGCTGCACCGCGGTCGCGCTCGCCGGCAGCGGCAACGCGCGCACGGCGTCCTGCACGCCCGCCTCGCTCGCGCAGGGCACGCACTCGATCACCGCCGCCTACGCCGGCGACGCCGCCAACGCGCCGTCCACCAGCAGCGCGCTCGCCCAGGTCGTCAACGCCGCCGGCTCGCCGGTGAACGTCGCGCGCGCCTCCAGCGGCGGCGTCGCCACCGCGTCGAGCCAGCTCGCCGGCTACTCCGCCGCCTCCGCGATCGACGGCAATCCCACCGGCCCCTGGGGCAGCGACGGCGGCTGGAACGACGCCACCGGCGCCTCCTGGCCCGACTGGCTGCAGGTCGCCTTCGACGGCCCGAAGACCATCGACCGCGTCGTCGTCTACTCCCTCCAGGACAACTACGCCTCGCCCTCGCCGCCCACCGACGCGATGACCTTCTCGCTCTACGGCATCACCGCCTTCCAGGTCCAGGCCTGGAACGGGTCCGCGTGGTCGACGATCGCCACGGTCTCCGGCAACAACCTCGTCAAGCGCACCGTCACCTTCGCGCCGGTCACCACCGACCGCATCCGCATTCGCGTGACCGGCGCGCTCCTCGTCTACTCGCGCATCGTCGAAGTCGAAGCCTGGGCGCCATAGCGGCGGGGACTCCGGGTCCCGCGCCGGTCCGCGTCACGCCGCGACGAGCCTCCACAGCGACGTGACCTCCGCCGCGCGCGCGGCGTGGAGCGGATCGTCGGGATCGGAGGCCTTCGGATGGCGCGGACGCGCGTCTTCGCGCCCCGCGACCACCAGGCCGGCGGTCGCCGCCCATGCCAGCCATTCGTCGCGTGCGCGCAATTCCAGGCGCTCGGCCAGGTCGGAGAGCACGAGCCAGCCCTCTCCGCCGGGAACCAGGGCGCCGGCGAGTCCGTGCAGGAAGCCTTTCAGCATCGCGCTCCCCTCGTCGTAGACGCCCGCTTCGAGCGGCGTCGCCGGTCGCGCCGGCACCCACGGGGGATTGCACACGACGAGCGCCGCGCGGCCCGGCGGAAAGAGATCGGCGTCGACCACCTCGACGCGATCGTCGAGGCGAAGGCGGCTCAGGTTGTCGCGCGCGCACGCGATCGCCCGCGGCGATCGCTCCGTGGCGATCACGCGGCCGACGCCGCGGCGCGCGAGCACCGCGGCGAGCACACCGGTCCCGGTGCCGATGTCGAACGCGATGTCGTGCGTCGCGAGCGCCGCGGGCAACCTCGCGCCGGCGACCAGGTCGACGTATTCGCCGCGCACCGGCGCGAACACGCCGTAGTGCGGATGGATGCGCGCCCCGAGCGCGGGCACCTCGACGCCGGTGCGGCGCCACTCGTGCGCGCCGATGAGCCCGAGGACCTCCCGAAGCGAGGTCACCGAAACGATGCCGTCGGCAGGTCCCCAGGCCTCGGAGCACGCTTCGTCGATTCGAGGAGCACGCGCGAGCGGCACGCGGTAGTCGCCGTCGACGGGTACGAGCAGCATCCCGAGCGTGCGCGCGCGCTGCGAGCGCGCCTGACGCATCCGGTGGAACCTGTCCGCCATCGACGCGCCAGGCGAGGAAGCGCGATGCGTCCGGCGCGCGTGGCGGTCGAACCGGCTCGCCAGCGCCGTCAGCAACTGGCGCGCGTTCTGGTAGTCGCCGCGCCACAGGAGCCCGATGCCCTGCCCCGCGAGCCCGTAGGCCTCGTCGGCCGACAGGCGATCGTCGGCGACGACCACGCGCGCGGGCGGTGGCGCGCCACGCTCGGATCGCCAGCGCGCCACGCGGGCGACGCCGCCTTCGGACCAGGCGATCTCCGGCGGCGCGCTCAAGGACTCAGAGCTCGGTGTACTTGCGACGGTTGCCGCGCGCCTTGTCCACCGGATAGCGCACCGCGTTGAGCGCGAGCTTGCGCTTCGCGGCGGCCGCGAGATCGATGCCGAGCACGTCGGAGAGCCGGACGAGATAGAGCAGCACGTCCGCCACCTCTTCCGCGGCCGCTTCCTGCGCGGCAGGATCGAGCGCGCGGCTCTGCTCCTCGGTCAGCCACTGGAACACCTCGAGCAGTTCGCCCGACTCCGCAGCGAGCGCCATCGCGAGGTTCTTCGGCGAATGGAAACGCTCCCATTCGCGCTCCGTGGCGAAGGCGCGAAGCTTCGCGCGCAGGTCGTCGAGTTCGTTCATGGCTGCACTCGCGTGTCGACTCATCCCCGCGCCCGCTGCCGGCGCTCGCAGCGCGCGGCGCTCAGAAGCGTTCGTCCGTGCGGAGGTACCGCCATTGTCCCACCGGGAGCGCGCCGAGCACGACGCTGCCACTGCGGACACGCTTCAAGCCGACGACCGTGAGGCCAACCAGTTCGCACATGCGCCGGATCTGCCGCTTTCGCCCCTCGCGCAGCACGAAGCGAAGCTGGTCCTCGTTCTGCCACGACACCTTCGCCGGCCTGAGCTTCACCCCGTCGAGTTCGAGTCCGTGGCAAAGGCGCCGCAGCCCCTCGGCGGACAGCCTGCCCTCGACGCGCACCAGGTACTCCTTCTCGACCTCCGAATCGCGGCCGACGAGCCGGCGCGCGACGCGGCCGTCCTGCGTGAACACGAGGAGCCCGGTCGAGTCGATGTCGAGGCGGCCCGCCGGCGCGAGGCCGCG
Source organism: Casimicrobiaceae bacterium (assembly GCA_035427325.1). Lineage (GTDB taxonomy): Bacteria > Pseudomonadota > Gammaproteobacteria > Burkholderiales > Casimicrobiaceae > VBCG01. Next base: position 14,013 of record DAOMBL010000010.1, on the reverse strand, counting down.
CAGATGCTGCGGACCGAAGGCGATGCGCGAAGGATCGCCGCTCCACCGATGCTCGGGCGTGATCAGCACCGATGCCGGTCGATAGCCGTCCTCCGCCTGGCCCGAGACGTAGCCGATCGGCTTGTGCAGCAGGATCGTGACGAGTCCCTCCTGCTGCCGCGACGCCGCGTTCTCGATGGTGATGCGCGCCTGCGGCGACACGCGCGTGCCGAGCGTGTCCACGACCTTCCCGTCGACGCGCACCCAGCCGTTCGCGATCCACTCGTCCGCCTCGCGTCGCGAGCACAGCCCGAGTTCGCTCATGCGCTTCGACAGGCGCGGATCGTCGGAGGCGACCTTCCTCGCGGCAGGCGGCGGCGGCTTCCCGCGGTCGTTCACGGCCGGAACGTCGTTGCGCGCGGACGCGGCCCCGCCCTTGCGACGGTCGCGATGCCTGCGTCGGGGATTGCCCGTTGCCGCGCCCGATGTCCCGTCCGGACGGTGGGCGACCGGCCGTGCAGGCGCCTTCGCAGCGCTCGATCGGTCGCGCACGATCGCGGGCGGCGCCTTCCCCGCGGACGCGCCTGGCGCCCCGCCGTTCGGCGAGCCCGCCGGCGACGCCGGATCCGCAGCGGAGCGCCGCATCCCGCGCATCGCCCGGATCGCGCGCGAGGTGGGTGCGCGCGGCGTCGTCGGAGGTGGACTCGATTTGTGGAGTTTCAGCGTCGGGCGAGCCATCTCGGGATGCCTTCGCAGCACTTCGCGCCCAGGCGAGGCTGCGCGAGGGCCGAGTCTAGCGCGAACCCGCGACGACGGTTCGCCCCGCAGCCGCGGCGCAGTGGCACAATGGCCCGATGGGACGTGGACTCATCGGCCTCCTCGTCGTCGCGATCGGAGTCCTGGTCGCGCTCGCGGTCGGCAATCCGTACTTCAGCTGGGCGATCGCCCGCGTCACGGGCGAGCAGACCGCCTGGAGCCAGAACGCGGACGGAACCCGGTCCACGCGCGTGTCGGGTCCCGGCGTGGCGTTTCCCGACTGGATCCCGGTGATGCCCGGAGCGCTCGAGATCAAGGCCGGGCGCTGGATCGAATACGAGGGCCGGCCCTCGAAGTCCGGCGACCTCGAACTCCTGAGCCACGACGAGGCTCCCGCGATCGTCGCCTGGTACGAGAAGGAATTCGCCGCACGCGGCTTCACGGTCGCCGCGCAACGGCCGAAGGACGAGGCGGAGTTCCGCCGGCGCATGAACGCCGTCGAAGGAGAAGTCCGCGCGGACAACCCGTCCCTCGGTGTCACCGCGCGCGTGGTGGTGCGGGCCCGGCAGGGCATCCTGCTCCGGCCGCGATTGATCGAGGTGAACTGGTTCGAGCGTCCGAGCGCCCGGTCCTGAACGCCGATCGTCGGCGACGCGACCCGGGGCGTGGCGCCGGTCGCGGGCCCGCCCGGGCTTCCGCGCAACTCGTTCCCGGAACCCTCGCCGGACGGCGGCGATTCCCTGCCCCCTTCGAGACCATGGCGGGCATCGCGACCGCGCGTCCCGGCCATGCAGCATGGTGCGAGACCACGGTGCGCATGGTCGCTCCGCGCCTGTGGCTCGGACGCGCGCTCGCGTCGCGCGTCCCGATCGACCGGCTGCGCGCAATCGCCGAGGTCGTCGACGCGGGAGAAGGCATACGCGTCGATCTTCGGAACACCGCGGACCTGCGTGGCCTCGAAGCGGCGCTGGAGGACGTGCTGCCGCATCACGCGCCGCTCGAATGAGGCTCGATGGCCGCGCGAGCGCCGGTCCTCGGGTGGACAGCGCGCGCGGGTGAGGCAACAATGCCTCCGACGTTCCGAACGGAGGCCGAATGGAGCGCGCGCCTGCCAACGACCCCATCGACGAGGATCGCCGTCGGCTTTTGACCGGACTCGCCGCGCTCGCGGCCTGCGCGACCGCGGGACCGCTCCGCGCCCAGGCGAGCGGTGTCGACTTCACCGCGCTCACGAGGACGCTGGCGGCCTCGACCTTCGCCGACGCATCGACCGCCTCGGCGATGCTCGATGCGTTGAACGGCGCCGTCGGCGCGGACACGCTGCGGCGCATCGCGTCGGTCGCTGCGTCGTCGGCGCCCGGGCAGCTCGCGTCCAACCTGGCGTCCGCAGGACTCTCGACGGCGGCCGAGGTCGTCGTCGCCGCGCTCTTCACCGGGCAGGTCGACACGCCGAAGGGACCGCGCGTCATCAGCTACGACAACGCGCTCGTCTGGCAGGCGTTGCCCTGGACCAAGCCGAACGCGTGGTGCGGTGGCGACACCGACTACTGGTCGGCGAAGCCGGGGAACACCTGACCGTGCCCGACATCCTGCGGGCCGACGTCGTCATCGTCGGATCGGGCGTCGCCGGTTCGCTCGTCGCGACGGTCCTCGCGCGCGGAGGCGCGAAGGTGCTCGTGCTGGAGGCCGGGCAGCGCGTCGACCGCGGACGCGCGGTCGCGAACTTCCTCGCGTCGCCGACGAAATCGCCGAACTCGCCCTACCCGCCGCATCCGAACGTGCCGCAGCCCGACGAGGACGACATCGGCGCGTACTACGTGCAGGCCGGTCCCGAGACGTTCAACACGCTGCAGGCGCGCGTCGTCGGCGGCACGACCTGGCACTGGGGCGGGCTCGCGATGCGCTACCGGCCCGACGATTTCCGGATGCGCTCGGCGTTCGGCGTCGCGGTCGACTGGCCGCTGGGCTACGACGACCTCGAGCCGTGGTACGGCGAGGCCGAGCGCGAGCTGGGCGTCGCGGGGCCATCGAACGAGGACTGGGGCTCGCCGCGCAGTTCGCCGTTCCCGATGCCGCAGGTCGCGCCGACCTACCTCGACGGCGTCGTCGCCGCCGCGTGCGCGAGGGTCGGCCTGTCGATGGCGCCGTTCCCGCAGGCGCGCAACACCGTCGCACGCGACGACCGGCCGCCCTGCTGCGGCAACGCGTCGTGCGTGCCGATCTGCCCGATCGGCGCCAAGTACGACGCGTCGATGCACGTCGCGAAGGCGGAAGCCGCCGGCGCGCGCATCGAGCCGCTCGCGATCGCGAGCGAACTCGTCGTCGGCAGCGACGGCGCGATCACGGCGGTGCGGTTCCTGCGGCCCGACGGCAGCGTGCACGAGGCGCGCGGCAAGGTATTCGTCGTCGCCGCGCACGCGATCGAGAGCGCGAAGCTCCTCCTGCTGTCGCGCGACGCGCGCCGCCATCCGCAGGGCGTCGCGAACTCGAGCGGCGCGGTCGGGCGCTACCTCCTGACGCAGCTCGACGCCGGATACCTGGGCCTCGCGCGCGATCCCGTCTATCCGTACCGCGGTCCGGTGTCGACCTCCGGCATCCGCGAACTCCGCGACGGGCCGTTCCGCGGGAGCTACGGCGCGTCGGGCTCCTCGCCGTCGAACGAAGGCTGGTCGCGCGCCGTGGGCCCGCTGAAACTCGCCCGCGAGTTCGCCGCGAAAGGCATGCACGGCGCCGACCTCGGTCGCGCCGTCAGCGACCACGCCTCGCGCGAGATCGCGATCGGTCCGTCGGTCGAGGTGCTGCCCGACGCCGACAACCGCGTGACGCTCGCGCTCGACCAGCGCGATCCGCTGGGCCTTCCGCGGCCCCGCATCGCGTTCCGCTTCGGCGACTACGAGAAGAAGGGCGCGGCGATCGCGATGGACTACATCCTCGGCCTCATGAACGCGCTCGGCGCCGCGAACCTCCAGAAGCTCGGACCGGTGACCGACGGCGCGGTGATGGGCGGCACCTGCCGCATGGGACGCGACCCGGCGGCCTCGGTCGTCGACCGCGACCTCAGGGCGCACGACCACCCGAACCTCTACGTGGTCGGATCCGCCGCGTTCCCGACGATCACCTCGTCGCCGCCGACCTTGTCGATCGCCGCGTTCGCCTTGCGCGCGGGGACGACGATCCTCACGAGGCTCAGGCAGGCGTAGTCTCGACGGCGAAGTCCCGCGCCGCGTGGCGAGCGTGGATCGAACCTCCCCGATCGTGCGTGCCTACGGTTCGCCTGCGCGATCCGCGCCGGAAATCATCGCGCACAGCGCGCGGGCATGCGCTTCCGCACTGACGTCGCGCGTGATCGTGGTCTGCACGATGTAGCCCAGGATCAGCGACTGCAGCGCTTCGGCGGCGTCCGCTGGCGCGACGTCCGGATCGAGGTCGCCGGAGCGCTTCCAGCCCTCGACGCGCGCGACGAGCATGCGACGGAACTGCCCGTAGTACCCGGCGATGAGGTTGCGCACGCGTTCGTCGCGCTGCGCCTCGCTCCAGCCGTGGACGCCGATCGGCAGCAGGTTGAACCCCTGGCGCGTCGCGAACCGCTCGATGCCGGAGAGCAGACGTCCGATGAACGCCGCGGGGTCGAGCGTCGCATCGGCGAAGAGCGGTTGCAAGCCCGCGGTCAGCCCCTGCAGCGAGACGCCGATCGCGGTCTGGATGATGTCCTCCTTGCCGGAGAAGTAGCGGTACATCGCGCTCGCGGACAACCCCGACTCGGCGATGATCTCCTCCATCGTCGTGGTCTGGACGCCGTTGCGGTAGAAGCAGCGCCAGGCGGCGTCGAGGATCTGCGCCCGGCGCCGGGCGCGGTGCTCTTCGGTGATCTTGGGCATGCCCGATTCTAGCAACAAAAGGGAATAGATATTCCTTGACAATCCACCGCGACCCTCCCACAATAGGGAACGTTCATTCCCTTTCACCAAGGAGCGGCCATGTCGACGGGATACCGGGTACACCACCTGAATTGTGCGTGCATTCAACGTCTTACGATCCATGGCCGCCAGCTCGCGTGCCATTGCCTGCTGATCGAGACGCCGGCGAGCGGCCTCGTCCTGGTCGACACCGGGCTCGGGACCTGCGACCTGGTGAACCCGGCCCGGCGGCTCGGGTTCCCGTTCACCTACGGCTATGCGAATCCGAAGCGCGACCCCTCGATGGCCGCGATCGCGCAGATCCGCGCGCTCGGCTTCGATCCGGCGGACGTGCGGCACATCGTGATGACGCACCTCGACCTCGACCACGTCGGAGGCCTCGTCGACTTTCCCCGCGCCAAGGTGCACGTGCACGCCGCCGAACTCGACGCGGCGATGAAACGTCGCAGCTTCCGGGACAAGCACCGCTACCTGCCGCCGATGTGGGCGCACGGTCCCCACTGGAAGACGTATTCCGAGGAGGGCGAGCCGTGGTTCGGATTCGAGGCCGTGCGCGGGCTCGAGGGCCTGCCCGGGGAGATCCTGCTCGTCCCGCTGTTCGGCCACACGCTGGGCCACTGCGGCGTGGCGGTGCGCTCGACGCGGGGCTGGCTGCTCCATGCGGGCGACGCCTACTTCGATCCGCGCGAGGTCAACGGCCCCGAGCGCGTCTGCGCCTGGAAGGTCGGATTGTTCCAGGCGCTCGTCCAGACGCGCCGCTCGCAGCGCCTCGCCAACCAGGCTCGCCTGCGCGCATTCACGGCGGCGCATCCCGAAGTGCGCGTGTTCAGCGCGCACAATCCGTTCGAGTACCTCGACGCCATCGGCGTGCGCGATCCCGTCGGCGAGCGCCACAACGGGCGCGCCCCGAGGGTCCCGGCGTCCGCCGCGCGATTCGCGAGCGTCGAGTGAGCCCCGTCTGGGTCGCCTTCGTCGCCGCGTGTTCGGCGCTGATGGCCTCGATCGTCGGGCCGTTCGTGACGCTCGCGATCTCGCGGCGTCAGTTCCGGGCCAACGTCGTCTCCGCCAACCGCGAGAAGTGGATCGGCACGCTCCGTGAGACCGTGGCGGAGTTCATCTCGCTCGGCGCCGCGGCCTCGATCCGCGCGGCGAGCGAGGCCGCGCCGGGCCACGCGCGGGTGCAGGCCGACCCCGCGCTGCTTCCGCGGTTCGAGCGCATCGTGCTCGTGCGATGGAACCTGCGGCTCCTGCTCAATCCGACCGAGCCGAGCCATGTGGCCGTCGTCCGCGCGGTCGATGCGGTCGCCGCCGACCTCATCGCCGGAACCGCCGATCCTGTGGCCCTGCAGCCGAAGATGGACGCGCTCGCGTCCGCCACGCAGGTCGTGATCCGCGAAGCGTGGCGGCGCGTGAAGAGCGGATCCTGACCGGGAACGGCCGCCCGGGGCACTCCTTCCGGAGCGGCAGCCGTTTCCCCCAGGCACCCCGGCGCGACGGCGCGCGGGAATGCGGCCGGCTTACGCCCTTCGTGACGGAATCCGCGATGGGCCCCGGGCGCGGACAGCGGTCGCGGGCCGTCCGCCGTCGCGGCGCGGCATGCGGTGTGTGCCGATCGCAGGCTCGCCCGGACCATGCGCTTCGCCGACGCGTTGCCGTCAGGGCCGTGTCAACGCGTCTTCGATCGAGAGGTCGGCGCGCGCGCAGGATGCCGGCGCGACCGGCGTGTCCGGCCCCTCGGCGACCTCCTCGGCCTTCAGCCGCAGCCGATACTCGGGCCACGACACGCCGCCCGGAACCTGCTGGCGATCCGCGGGCAGGATGCGGATCAGTCCCGAAGCGCGCTCGCGCGCGTTGTCGTCCCAGGCGAAACCGCCCGCGACCGCAACCGCGTTGTGGATCGCGGTGCGATGGAACTCGCGTACGCCGTTCTCGATCATGCCCAGGAGCAGGATGCGGTCGGCCTGCGCGCGGGTGCAGGCCTGCGTCCAGTACAGGTAGTCGTGCACGACCGCGGGGAGGATGTACGGTCCGTGCGCCTGGATGATCGACTGCAGCGCCGGCGGAATGCTCGCGAAGTCGGTGACGAAGCCCACCGGCACGACGACCCGGTCGCTCGAGACACCGATCGTGTAGACGAGGCTCTGGCGCACGATCCAGTTCTTTCCGTCGGCGAACGGACGGAAATCGACCGGCTCGATGATCTGTTGCGGCCGCGCGGGCGGAGCCGCGACGACGATGGCAAAGGTGATGGCCACGGCCCATGCCCGCCGCCATCCGTTCATGGCATCCTCCCATCGACGCGACGGCCCGAGTGTGGGCCGAAACGTCCGGGCGCGCACCGGAAGATTCCCCTCGAAGGTTCCGGAATCGGCAAGCTTCCGCCATGCGCCGAGCCGCCTGGCGCTCGCCCCCGCGAACGCAGCCTTCGTGTCGACGAGCCGGAGTTGCTGCGTCCTCGCACGACGCCTTGATCGGGACTAGAATCACCGTCGCACCCGATCGGGCGAACCATACGCCCGGCGCAAGGAGGAGACCCGCATGACGATCGTTTCGTTTCCCGCCCGCGCGGCGGCGCTCGCCGCGCTGGCGTTCGCGTTCTGCCTGCCCGCCGCGGCGCAGACCTGCAGCAACCGCGGCGACCTCGACGCGCGCTACTGCGACGAGAACCGCGACCTCGTGGCCGACACGCCGAAGGATCCCAAGGCGTGGCAGGATCCGGCGACGCTCGTGTTCTCGTACACGCCGGTCGAGGATCCCTCGGTGTACGAGAACGTGTTCGACGGCCTGATGCAGCACATCGCCAAGCTCACCGGCAAGCGCGTCAAGTGGTTCCCGGCGGAGTCGTACGCCGCGCAGGTCGAGGCCATGCGCTCGGGTCGGCTGCACATCGCCGGGGTCGCCGCGGGGCCCACGCCCTACGCGGTCAACCTCGCGGGCTTCGTGCCGCAGGTGGCGATGCAGCACGCCGACGGCACGATCGGCTACACGCTGCAGCTCATCGTGCGCAAGGACAGCCCGATCACCAAGGTCGCGGACCTCAAGGGCAAGCGGGTCGCGCACGTCTCGCCGTCGTCGAATTCCGGCGACACGGCGCCGCGCGTCCTGTTCAGGCAGTTCGGCATCGAGCCCGGCAAGGACTACGAAGTCGTCTTCTCGGGCAAGCACGACAACTCCGTGATGGGCGTGGTGAACGGTGACTACGACGCGGCCCCCGTGGCGTCGTCGGTGAAGGACCGGATGCAGGCGCGCGGCATGTTCAAGCCCGATGCGCTGCGCGTCGTCTACGAGTCGCAGCCGTTTCCGCGGACCGCGTACGGCGTCGTCTACAACCTCTCGCCCGAACTGCAGGCGAAGATCAAGGAGGCGTTCCTGACCTTCGATTTCAAGAACTCGCCGCTCGCCAAGGAGTTCAAGGACACCTCCGGCTTCAAGGCGGTCGAGTACGCGAACGGCTGGAAGGACGTGCGCCTCATCCAGGCGCAGACCGGCATCCGGTACACGCAGGAAAGCCTGTCGAAGCTCGGCAACAAGGATTGAGGTGGCGACCGCGGACGCGATGGCACCGTCGCAGGACGATGCCGGTGGGGGGCGCGAGCGCCTGCGCATCATCGGCCTCACCAAGGTCTACGCCACCGGCAAGCGCGCGCTCGACGGCGTCGATTTCCTGGTGCGCTCGCCCGGCGTCACGGCGGTGATCGGGTCGTCCGGGGCCGGCAAGAGCACGTTCATCCGCTGCATCAACCGCCTGGTCGAGCCGACCTCGGGCCGCATCCTGCTCGACGGCGTCGATCTCGTCGGGCTCGAACGCGCGGGCCTGCGCGCGGCACGACGGCGCATCGGCATGATCTTCCAGGAGTTCAACCTGGTCGAGCGGCTGACCGTGATGGAGAACGTGCTCGCCGGCCGTCTCGGCCACGTCGGCCTCCTCGACACGATGCGGCGACGCTTCGCGCCCGAGGACGTCGACACCGCGTTCGAACTGCTCGATCGCGTGGGCCTCGAGGGTTTCCACGACCGGCGCGCGGACGCGCTGTCCGGCGGGCAGCGCCAGCGCGTGGGCATCGCACGGGCGCTGATCCAGCGCCCCGACCTGCTGCTCGTCGACGAACCGACCGCGAGCCTCGACCCGCGCACCGCGCGGCAGATCATGCGCCTGGTACGCGAACTCGCGACCGAACGCGCCACGCCCGCCATTGTCAACCTGCACGACGTGGCGCTCGCGCGCGAGTTCGCCGACCGCGTGGTGGCCTTCAGCGCGGGGCGCATCGTGTTCGACGACTCTCCTGCCGCGCTCGACGACGCGACGCTCGACCGCATCTACGGCGGCGAGGACTGGACCGCTCCGGCCGACGACGATGCGCCGGCGGAGACCCCGCGCACCGCCCGGGCCCGGGCGCTGGGCGACGACGCTGGCGTGGCCGGATGAGCACCGCGGCGCTCGGGGCGACGCGCCGTTGGACGCGCTCGTCGATGTTCGGCAGCCCGGCGCAGCGCCGCGTGCTGCTCGCCGCGTTCGCCGCCTATTGCATCTGGTCGTTGACCGATCTCCCGATCGACCACGCGCGGGTGATGCGCGGGTTCGGCCGTGCCGCCGACATGCTCGCGCGCATGTGGCCGCCCGACTTCAGCCGCTGGCAACTGCTGGGCAAGGGGATGCTCGAGAGCATCCAGATGGCGATCGTGTCGAGCGTGGCGGGCGCCCTGCTCTGCCTGCCGCTCGCGCTCTGCGCGGCGCGCAACCTCGCCCCGACCGCGGTGTACGTCGTGGCGCGGGCGCTGATCGTGGTCGGCCGCACCTTCCACGAAGTGATCATCGCCATCCTGTTCGTCAAGCTGTTCGGGTTCGGCGCCGTGGCGGGCATGCTGACGCTCGCCTTCTCCTCCGCGGTGTTCCTCGCCAAGATGATCGCCGAGGACATCGAGAACGTGCGGCCCGGCCCGGTCGAGGCGATGCGCGCCACCGGAGCGCGCTTCGGGCAGGTCGTGGTCTTCGCGATCGCGCCGCAGGTGATCGTGCGCGCGCTGGGCGTGTTCATCTACCGCATCGACGCCAACCTGCGCCACTCCACCGTGGTCGGCATCGTCGGCGCGGGCGGGATCGGACAGACGCTCGCGGCGTCGTTCACGCGCTACGACTACGACTTCAGCGCGGCGATCCTCCTGTGCATCGCCGCGCTGGTGGCGTTCGGCGAGTGGTTCAGCGACTGGGTGCGCCGGAGGCTGCGTTGAGCGCGGGGCCCCGGGCGCGCGCATGGCGCACCTGGCAGCGGCGCACGCCCGGCGAGTCGCTGCGCGCCTGGCTCGCCATGGCCGCGGTGGCGCTCGTGACCGCGTGGTCGGTGTCCGCGCTCGACATCGAATGGGCGTTCTTCGGCGACGCCCACCAGCAGGCCGCCGACCTGCTGGGCCGCATGTGGCCGCCGCGCTGGGCCTACCTGCCGCAGATCCTGCGTCCGCTCGTCGAAACCATCCACATCGCCACGCTCGGCACCGCGATCGCGGTGCTCCTCGCGCTGCCGGTGGCGTTCCTCGCGGCGCGCAACACCACCGCCAACCAGGCGACCTGGCTCGTCGGACGCGGCATGCTCGTGATGTCGCGCTCGGTCAACACCGTCATCTGGGGGCTCGTGTTCGTGGCGATCTTCGGCCCGGGCCCGGTGGCGGGGATCTGCGCGGTGGCGGCGCGCTCGGTCGGCTTCCTCGCCAAGCTGGTCGCCGAGGCGATCGAGGAGGTCCAGGCGGGGCAGGTCGAGGCGATCGCCGCCACTGGCGCACGCACGCCGCAGGTGTGGGCGATCGCCATCCTGCCGCAGGTGCTGCCGGTGCTGGTCGGCACCGCCGTCTACCGATGGGACATCAACGTGCGCGAGTCGAGCGTGCTGGGATTCGTCGGCGCCGGCGGCATCGGCATCTATCTCTACGCCTCGATCAACCAGTTCGCGTGGCAGCAGGTCACGGTGATCCTCGTCGCGACCTCGGTGATCGTGCTCGCGAGCGAGGCGCTGTCCGCCTTCGTGCGCTCGCGCATCACCTGAACGTGGGCGGCTCGCGCGATGCGGTCGAAGGGGCCGGGCCGGGCGGCGCGCTCCGCACGCAGGTGATCCGGGGCGTGCGCGAACTCGCCCGGCGCTACGACGGGTTCCTCCTCGACCAGTGGGGCGTGCTGCACGACGGCGAGCGGATGCTGCCGGGAGCGCACGATTGCCTGACGAGCCTTCGCGCCGCGGGCAGGCGCGTGGTGATCCTGTCGAACTCGGGGCGGAGCGGCACGGCCAACGCGCGATCGATGCGGCGCTACGGCATCGCGCCGGAACTCTACGACGCGGTGGTGACCGCGGGCGACGACGCGCGCGAGGCGTTCCGCTCGCGCAGCGATCCGTTCCATCGCGCGCTCGGCGAACGCGCGCTGGTGATCGCGCGCGACCAGGATCGCGCCGAGGTCGCCGGGTTCGGTCTCTCGGTCACCGACGATCCCTCCGCGGCGGACCTGGTGCTGGTGCTCTCCGTCGACGTCAGGAGCCACGCCGTGCGCGACAGCGAGAGGCTGCTCGCCGCCGCACGCGCGCGCGACCTGCCGATGGTCTGCGCCAATCCCGACGTGACGGTGCTGTCGGGAAGCCTCGTGCTGGAGGCGCCGGGCGCCATCGCCCGTCGCTACGAGGCGATGGGCGGCCGTGTGCGCTACCACGGCAAGCCCGATCGGGGCGTCTACGACCTTGCCCTCGCCTCGCTCGGCCGGCTCGGCGTCGACGCGTCGCGCGCGCTCGCCGTGGGCGATTCGATGGCGACCGACGTTGCGGGCGCGCACGGCGCGGGCCTCGCCTGCGCGCTGGTCGCCGGAGGTATCCATCGCGAGGCGCTGGGCGTCACGCCGGGCGACCTCCCGGACCCGGCGCGCTGGGAGGCGTTCATCGCGCAGGCGCACGCGGTGCCGGAGTACCTCGTCGCCGCCTTCACCTGGTGAAAAGCGGGGTCAGACTCGACTTTCCCCGCGCGCGAGCCGAACCCTCGAGCCCGCGCTCGACGCCGCTTCCCATCGGGTCACATCCCGGTCAAGTCGAGTCTGACCCCACTTATGGACCCCACTTATGATCGGCCTCCCAGGAGGTTGACGGCAACGCGTTGCAAACGCCAGGCATGGGCGTAGACCACATGGCGACCGTCGCGCGCGAAGCCGACCAGCGTGATGCCGAGTTCCCGGGCGATGCGAATCGCGAGTGCGGTCGGCGCCGACACCGCGGCCAGCAGGCCGGCGCCGGCGACGGCGGCCTTCTGCACCAGTTCGTAGCTGGCGCGGCTGGTGACCAGCAGTGCGCCTTCCGCCGCGGTCGTGCCGTCGCGAGCGAGCGCACCCAGCGTCTTGTCGAGCGCGTTGTGGCGTCCGACGTCCTCGCGCAGTGCGTGCAGCGCGCCGTCGGGCGCGAGCCAGGCCGCGGCATGCGTGGCGCCGGTCAGTTCGCGCAGCGGCTGCGAGCACGCCATGCGCGCCATCGCCTCGTCGAGCAGCGCCGGGTCGAAGCGTCGACGCGCCGTCACCGGAACGGGCATGCGATCGAAGTGCGCCAGACTCTCGACGCCGCACACGCCGCAGCCGGTTCGACCGGCCAGGGTCCGGCGGCGCTCGCGCAACGCGGCGGCGCGGCGCTCGGTGAGCCGCATCGCGACGCACGTGCCCCGCGGATGCGGACGCAGCTCGAGGTCGAGGATCTCGGCAGCGTCGGCGACGATGCCTTCGCCGAGGCTGAAGCCGACGCCGAAGTCCTCGAGCGCCTGCGGCGTGGCCATCATCACCGCGTACGAGACACCGTTGTACTCGATGCTTACCGGCCGCTCCTCGCACACCCAGTCCACCCCATCGTCCGCGGCGCCGGCGCACCAGCGCTGCACGCCCACCGACACCAGCGGCAGGTCGGGCTCCACCGGTTCTGGTGCGAACGCGGCGCGAAGCGGCGGGGACGCAACGCATGCCGCCGCGTTCATGCGGCCAGCTCCCGCGGTTCCCGCGACCGTGCGCCGGACGGCGGCCCGATGCGGGCGACCCGCACGCGCACGATGTCCGCCCCCGATCCGGTGGCATCGGTGAGTTGCAGCGCCACGCCCGACATCGGCGTCATCGAGTTCAGCGACGGGTAGTTCAGGTCTTTCGCGAACGGCGTCTTCCAGTGCTGGAACTGTCCCGGGATCACCAGCGTATCGGGCCGGCACCCCTGCACCAGCTCGACCTGTCCGCGCGTACGGCCGTACGGCGACGCGACCTCGACCCAGTCGCCTTCGCGAATCCCGAGGCTCCGTCCGGTGCCGGCGTTCATGATGACCTTGCCGTGGCCGCGGATGTTGCGCGCGACCTCGTCCATCAAGGGGATGCCGGCGTTGTTGCCGGCGCTGTACTGCATGCTCTTGGTGGTGATGGCCCACAGCGGATAGGCCGCCAGGTCGTGTCCGGCATCGCGCACCGATTGCTCCCAGCGCCCGGGCACGTCGTGCCACTGCGGCAGCGGGCGGTACTCGTCGAGTTGCCGGTCCCACCAGTGCACGCCCTGCTCGTGCAGTCGGCGCCCGAGTTCGACGCCGATGCGAAGCAGCCGCTCCTGGTAGGGCAGCTCGTACCGCAGTCCCTGCTCGACCATCGTGGGCGTCAGGTACCAGTCGACGCGCGTGTGCGGCACGGCAAAGAAGCCGTGCTCCTTCATCCACGCCAGGTCGCGGATCTCGCTGCCGCCGCTCAACTCGGCGGTGGCCGCCTTGCACACCGCGTCCCAGATCTCGTCGACTTCGGGCGCGCGATCGGTCGGCAACCGGAAGTCGCCGAAGTCGTTCTTGAGCGGCACCAGCGCCGCGCCCTTGTTCAGGCGCTCGATGTAGGGCTGGAGCAGGCCGGTGCGGCGGGCCAGCTCGGTGGCGATCCAGGTGAAATCGCGCGCCTCGCCCTGGGGCGCCACCACCGGCTGGCGCAGCACGACGCCTCGGTACGCCCAGGCCTGTTCGATGAACTTGGTCCCTCCGCAGCGGATCAACTGCGTACCCTCGAGGTCGGTGGCCTCGGGCAGCAGCAGGTCCGCCAGGTGGTTGGTCTCGTCCTGCGTGTACGCGAACGAGACGATGAACGGCATGCGCGCGATCGTCTCGCTCAGGTGGTCGGTCTGCCAGAAGGCGATCGCCGGGTTGGTGCGGTACGAGAACCAGATCTCGGGCAGCGAAGGCTTGGGCCAGCCCTCGGGCGCGTCGCGCATGAACATCCACGCCAGGTGCGTCGGCCCCAGCGCCTGGCTCCACGGCGAGTTGCCGACGTTCGGCACCAGCGTGCGGTGCGCATTGCGGCCGGTGGGACTGGCCTGCCACCGGCCCTGTCCGGTGGGATTGA
>DAOMBL010000009.1:0-19437 GCA_035427325.1 Casimicrobiaceae bacterium | reverse complement strand
CTGACGAACCGTCCGGTGCTCGACCAGATCGCGAGGATCTACAACATCACCGGCGCCGCCTACGACCCGGCGAAGTTCACCAACGTTCGCGCGCAGCCCGGCCTCTCGATGGTCGCGGGCTTGGGCACCCACCCCTCGCCTCCGATCCTCGTCGAGGGCGAGAATCACGTTGGATTCGGCGTCGGAGCGGACAACCACTCGATGAAGTACCTCGCCGACTCGCTGTGGGTGCACGACCTGTTCACCCGTCTGACCGGCGAGCGCGGACTCGAGGCCGCGGGAACGATCATCCGCGGGGCGAGCCAACGACCGCTGGGCAAGCTCGAAGGCGCGCTCGACGCACTGCGCACGAGCCTCCTCGGAGGAGGCGTTGCGCGCACGCCCGAGGAGGACCGCGAGGCGCTCCACCAGAACCTGCAGGCGCTGATCCATTCCGCGCCGTACGAAAGCATTCTCGGCCGTGCATCGATCACCCCGGTCGCACGCATGGGCCTCGAGGATCTCGCATCCTCGTCCTCCGGGTCGCTCGGCGCACTCGTGGCGCTCCGGTACCTCACCCCGTTCCAATTGGGGCGTGCGGATACGGAGCTGGGTACCGCCCATCCGGCCCTGCTCGCTTCGCTCCGGCACGACGCCGCCCTCGCTCCCACGCTCGCGGTCGACGCCGATTACAGCGAAGCATGGCGCACCGAGCGGGCGCGGATGCTCTCCGCGCTGGTTGCCCAGAACGAAGTCGATGGGTTGCGGCTGGTATCGCGCCGCTCCGGCCCGGCGCGCCAGTACCTCGACGTCGAAGCGCAGCTCAGCTTCAGCACGCGCACCGCCGACTCGCTCGGCGTTCCTCCCGAGCGCATCCTGTTCGGAAACGAGAACGCCGCGAACACGATCGCCGGGTACAGCACCAGCGACCGGCTCTTCGGCGGCATGCTCGCCGACGCGATCGACGGCGGCGGCGGCAACGACGTGATGGAAGGCCGCCGCGGCGACGACACGCTGCGCGGCGGCGACGGCCTGGACCGCCTGACCGGCGGCGAGGGCGCCGACACCCTGCAGGGCGACGCCGCGGACGACACCCTGTTCGGCGGCAACGGCGCCGACATCCTCGACGGCGGCACGCACGACGATCGACTCGACGGCGGCCTCCTCGCCGACCAGTTGCGCGGCGGCAGCGGGTATGACACCTACGTCGTCCGCGCGGGCGAGGGCAAGGACACGATCGTCGACAGCGACGCGCGCGGGCGCATCGCGTACATCGATCCGACGGGCCGCTCCCTCGCCGTGGCCGGCGTCGGCCTCGTCGACCGCACGGCTTCCAATCGCTGGTCCGTGCCGATCGGAGCCGACGTCGAGGTCGTCGCGACGCGCAACTCTCCGCTCACGCTCACGATGCCCGACGGCACGCAGATCGTCGTCGACGACGATCGCCCCGGCGCGCTGGGCCTCACGCTGCTGCCCGACTTCGTCGACCAGGCGACGACGAACACGATCCCCGGCGACCGCAGCAGCGACAGGCGGGACACGATCATCGGGACCGCCGTCAACGACCGCATCGACGCGGGCGCCGACGCCGACACCGTGCTGGGCGGTCTCGGAGCCGATCGCATCATGGGCGGCGCGGGTCGCGACCGCCTCGATGGCGAAGCCGGCGATGACGTCGTCGAGGGCGGGAGCGAGGCGGACATCCTGGAAGGCGGCTCGGGTCGCGACAGGCTCTTCGCGGACGCCGCGTCCTCGCTCGATCCCCTCGTCGCGCTGCGTGCCGCGCTGGCGTCCTCGGGAACCCCGACCGGCGCGCAGGGCGACTGGATCTCGGGCAACGATGGCGAGGATCTCATCGTCGGCGCGCTCGGCAACGACGGGCTCACCGGAGGCCCGGGAGCCGACATCCTCGCCGGCGGCGCGGGCGACGACTCGCTGCTGGGCGACGCGGACGTCGCCCCGGTGTCCGGCACCTGGGGTTGGTCCGACATCGAGGTGGACGGCACGCTCACGCGCACGTTCACCGGCATGGACGACGGCGAGCCCGACCCGTCGGGTGGCGCCGCGGACAGCCTCTACGGCGGCGCGGGCAACGACTTCATTCTCGCCGGTCGCGGCGACGACGCGCTCTTCGGCGAGATCGGCAACGATTTCCTTCAGGGCGACGCGGGCAACGATGCGATCGCAGGCGGCGCGGGGGCGGACCGCCTCGCAGGCGACGGCTCGGCGACGACGACAGGCGCCGACCAGGGGGACGATTTCCTCGACGGCGGCGAGGGTGACGACCGCCTGACCGGCGGCGGCGGCAAGGACGACCTCGTCGGAGGAATCGGCAACGACACGCTGATTGGCGACGACACGCTCGATCGTGTTCCCGATGCGTACCAGGGCGCGGACCGTCTCGACGGCGGCGAGGGCGATGACACGCTCTCCGGCGGGCTCGGCGACGACGAGATCGTCGGCGGTCTCGGCAACGACACCATCGCGGGCGACCTCATCGGCAGCGCGGGCGGCGGGGACGACCGGATCGACGCGGGCGAGGGGGACGATCTGGTCGACGCGGGCGACGGGAACGATCGCGTCAGCGGCGGCGCGGGCCGCGACCAGGTCGACGGCAGCGCGGGTGCCGACGAGATCGCAGGCGATGCCGGTGCGGACATCCTCGTCGGCTCGGCAGGCGACGATTGGCTCGACGGTGGCGAAGACGCCGATCAGCTCTTCGGCGGCGACGGAGCCGACGTGCTCGACGGCGACGCCGGCGACGACGTGCTCGCGGGCGGCGCGGGCGACGACGAGCTCTCCGGCGCTTCGGGGCTGGATGCACTGCACGGCGACGCGGGCGATGACTGGATCTCCGGCGAGGACGGCAACGACTGGCTCAACGCCGCGGGCGGCAACGACAACCTCCACGGCGGCGACGGCACCGACGCACTCTCCGGCGGCGAGGGCGACGATATCCTCGACGGAGGGGGCGGCAAGGACCTGATGATGGGCGGCGCGGGCTCGGACCGTTACCTGCTCGCCAGTGATGGGACGCCGGATTTCCTCGCCGAACTCGACGCGAGCGATCGGATCGTCGTTCCGGAGGGCATCGAAGCCTCGGCGCTCGACTTCCAGCGCGCCGCGGATGAGACGGGCAGCGCCGGGCACCTCGCCGTCCTCGCCGGCAACACCCTGCTCGCCGTCGCCCTCGACTGCCCCGACGATGAGCGTCCCGCCATCGAACTCGCCGACGGCACGACGATCGCGACGTCGGTCATCGACGCCGCGATCGCGCGCCACCCGACGCTGATCGTACCGATCACGCTGCCGCAGTTCGGCGCGACCGGCTCGGCCGCGACGGACGTCATGAACTCGCCCGGAGGCGCGTCCGACCTCTCCGGAGGCATCGGGGACGACGTGCTCAACGGCAGCGTCTCGTCGGATCGCCTCGACGGCGGCGACGGCACCGACACCCTCACGGGCGCCGCCGGCGCCGACACGCTCGCCGGAGGCGCGGGAGACGACCTCCTCGACGCCGGCGACGACGACGACGTGCTCGAAGGCGGCGACGGCGCGGATCGCCTGCTCGGGGGCGCGGGCGACGATGCGCTCTCGGGCGGCGCCGGTGACGACACGCTCGACGGCGGCGCAGGCGCGGATCGCCTTTCCGGCGGCGACGGCCGCGACACGCTCGCAGGCGGTGCGGGCCGCGACACGCTCGCAGGCGAAGCAGGTGACGACGCGCTCGACGCGGGCGATGGCAACGACGTCCTCGCGGGCGGCGCAGGCGACGACACCCTCACCGCCGGCGCTGGCAACGATTCGCTCGAAGGCGGTGCGGGGGACGACCTCCTCGACGGCGGCAGTGGCGACGATACCGTCGTGCGCGACGGGCTCGGTGTCGATGGCGTGCACGACGCGTCCGGGATGTCGGTCGTCCGCTTCGGCGCCGGCATCACGCCGGCGTCGATCACGCTGTCCCGCGGCGCCGCGGGTTCGCCCGACGAACACGCGCTGATCGTCGACTTCGGCGGCGGGCGCCGCACGGTGATCGAGGACGGGCTTCGCGGCGGGCCGGTGCGCTACACGTTCAGCGACGGTACTACGATGACGCGCGCGCAGTTGATCGACGCGCGCTTTTTATCCGCGCTCACGCTTTCCGGCGACGCGTCGCACCGCACGCTCGCCGGCGGCTCGGGTGCCGACACGCTCGCGGCAGGATCGGCGGCGGCCGTCGACCTGCGCGGCGGAGCGGGCAACGACGCGCTCACCGGCAGCGCGCTCGCCGATCTCGTGGCGGGAGACCGGGGCGACGACCGGCTCACGGGCCTCGCCGGCAATGACCTCCTGGCAGGCGGCGAAGGCGACGACACGCTCGACGCGGGCGAGGGCAACGACCTCCTGACCGGTGGTACCGGTGACGACTTGCTCGCACCGGGCGCGGGCGACGATCTCGCCTTCGGTGCCGCGGGCAACGACACGTTCGACTCCGGCGCAGGCAACGACTTCGCCTTCGGCGGCGCCGGCGACGACGTCTACCGGTTCGGGGCCGGCGCGGGCTACGACGTGATCGTCGACGCGGAGGGCGCCAACCGCGTGCGGTTCGCAACCGGGCTGCGCGCAGCCGATGTCGCGTTCAGGACCGACGGCACGCACCTGCTGGCCGCGCTGCCGGACGGCAGCCGGCTGCGACTGCCCTACGCCGTTTCCGCGTACGAAGGGTTCACGCAGACCCGCGTCGCGTCGTTCGACTTCGACGGCGAGTCGCTGACGCTCGCCCAGGCGATCGAGCGCGCCACCGCGACGATCGCGGGCGACTCCCCTCCACTCGCGACTCCTTCGGTCCCGTTGTCCGCGACCGGCGATCTCGATCTCGCGGATTCCGCGCGCCTCGCCTGGAACGGTCGCAACCGTGGAGGCGCCGGCGACGACGTCTTCTACGGCGGGACCGCGTTCGCCTTCGGCCGCGGCGACGGCCACGACACGCTCACGCTCACCAATCCTTCGTCGAAGCAGACGCCCGCGACGCTGCCCTCGTGGATCGAGATGGATCCAGGCATCGGGGCGTCGGACATCGCGTTCGGCGTCGACGGGAAGGATCTCCTCGTCACGATTCGCGACACCGGGGATTCGGTCCGCGTCGTCGATCACTTCTCGCGCGTCGGCAACTTTCCGAACTACAGCTACGCATCGGCGCTCGCCGGCATCCGGCTCGCCGACGGCAGCTCGCTCGCCTTCGACGCGATCGCCAACGCGATCCGCATCGGGACCGACGGCGACGATCGGCTCGGCAGCATCAACGTCCTCCTCGACGACATTCGTGCAGGCGACGGCGACGACGTGGTGGCGTTGCGCGAGACCAACGCCTACGTCTTCGGAGGCGACGGCAACGACACCCTGGCGGCCGACCCCCGCCTCCCCGCCGACCAGTCGCGCCTCCACGGCGAATGGGGCAACGACGTGCTCGTCGCCGGCTCCGCGAACGGGGCTCGCACCGCGCTCTACGGAGGCGAAGGCGACGACCGCCTCGTCGCCCATCCCGGCGCGCTCGCCGACGGCGGGCCGGGCGTGGATCGTGTCGAACTGTGGGGCGGCGCGACCGGTGGGCCGATCGACGTGGCGTTCGGACGCTGGAGCGGCCGCGATTCGATCACCTTCGGCGCGGAGGAATCGGCGGGCGGCACGCCACCGCGCTTCGACATCCGCCTGCCATACGGTTCCTATCGCGATCTCGTCGTCGAGCGCGACGGCGAAGACCTCGTGCTGCGCATCCGCGATCGCGACGACCGCGTCGCGGTGCCCGACTTCTTCGTGCAGGGCGCGTCGCGCTCCGGTCTTCTGGGCGTCGACATCGTCGATCCGGCCACGGGGATGACGTATGCCGACTCGCCCGATGCGGAGGCGATCGCGGCGCGGGCGGTGGCCGTGACTTCGCCCGGGTTGTCCTGGATCGGGACGGAGGCGAGCGACCTCCGCGTGGGCGAAGGCGGTGGTGACTCGTTCGCAGGCGCGGGTGGCGACGATGAACTCGACGGCATGTCCGGAGACGACACGCTCGACGGCGGCGACGGCGACGACACGCTCCTCGGCCGCAGCGGGCAGGACACGCTCGACGGAGGCGACGGCGACGATCACGCCGAGGGCGGCCGCGGCGACGACGTGCTGCGCGGAGGCGACGGCGACGACGCGCTCGTCGACGCGTTCGGCGACAACGTCGCCGAGGGCGGCGACGGCGACGATCGCATCGCGATGTCGGGCGAGCGCGCGCTCGCGCGCGGCGGTGCGGGGAACGATTCGTTGATGTCGTCCGCGGGCGTTTCCCTGCTCCTGGGCGACGGTGGCTCCGACCGCCTCGCGGCGCATTCGGGCGTCACCGAGATCGACGGCGGTGCGGGCGACGACCTGATCGATATCGCATCGGGTGCACGCGCGGTCGTGCACTTCACCCGCGGCGGCGGCAGCGATGCCGTGTCGATCGGCGCCTTTCGTGAAGGCGCGATCGACGAGGTCCGCCTGGGGCCGGGCATCGCGGCCGGCGACGTCGCCCTCTGGCGCGAGGGGGCCGACCTGGTGCTGTCGCTCGCCGGATCGGACGATACGCTTCGCCTGCGCGACGGCGTCTCCGGCGAACGCGTCGCGCTCGCCCGCATCACGTTCGTCGACGGGGGTGCGCTCGATGTCGCGGCGATCCTCGCGCTGCTGCGCCAGGGCACGCCGGGCGACGACATCCTCGTCGGCACGTCATCCGACGACACGCTGTCGGGGTTCGCGGGCGACGACCGGCTGGACGGCGTCGGCGGGAACGACACGCTCCGGGGCGGTGAAGGCAGCGACACGCTCGCCGGCGGCACGGGCGACGACACCCTGGACGGGGGAGCGGGCGCAGACTCGATGGCCGGCGGACCGGGCGACGACGTGTACCTCGTCGACGACCCGGGCGATTCGATCGTCGAATTCGACGGGGAGGGCGATGACGAGATGCGCTCCTCGGTCACCGCCTACCGCTACGGCGGCATCGAGCGCATCCGGCTGACCGGCAGCGCAGACATCGACGCGTACGGCAGCGAGGGCGACGACGACCTCGCGGGCAACGCGGGCGACAATCTCCTCTATGCGTACGGCGGCGCGGACCGCCTCGCGGGCGGCGCCGGCGACGACACCTACGTGGTCGACGACGCTGGCGACACGATTGTCGAACTCGCCGGAGAAGGGATCGACACCGTCTACTCCGGCGCCACGGCGACGCTCGCGGACAACGTCGAGCATCTCCGCCTGTCCACGTCGGGTACGGCGGACGCGACCGGCAACGCCCTCGACAACGCGCTCGCGGGCGGCTCCGGTGCGAACGTGCTGACCGGGCTCGCCGGGAACGACACGCTCGACGGCGGTGCAGGCGCCGACCGGCTCGTCGGCGGCCTCGGCAACGACGGGTACGTCGTCGACCACGCGGGCGACACGGTCGTCGAGGACGCCGGCGGCGGGACCGACTCGGTGACGGCGTCGATCACGTACGTGCTGCCTTCGGACGTCGAGCAGGCGCTGCTCGCGGGAGCGGGGGCGCTCAATCTCACCGGCAATGCGCTCGCGAATCTCCTCACCGGCAACGGCGGCGCCAACGTCCTCGACGGCGGCGCCGGCGCGGATGCGCTGACCGGTGGCGCCGGCAACGACACCTACGTGATCGATCAGGCCGGCGACACGGTGTCCGAAGCCGCGGGCGGCGGCACGGACACGGTTCGCTCGTCGGTGAACTTCACGCTCGGCGCGAATCTCGAGAACCTCGTGCTCACCGGCACCGCCGCGATCAACGCGACCGGGAACACGCTCGCGAACGCGCTCACCGGCAACGCTGCGGCGAACGTGCTCGACGGTGGCGCCGGCAACGACACGATGCGCGGCGGCGCCGGCGACGACACCTACGTCGTAGGTGCGGCCGGCGACGTCGTCGTCGAGAACGCGTCGGAGGGCGCCGACACCGTCCAGTCGTCGGTCACGCTCACGCTCGGCAGCAACCTCGAGCGGCTGACGCTGACCGGGGCGGCGGCGATCAACGCGACCGGCAACACGCTCGCGAACGTGCTCGCCGGGAACGCGTCGAACAACCTGCTCGACGGCAAGGCGGGCGCGGACGCGATGTCGGGCGGAGCCGGCAACGACACCTATGTCGTCGACGCGGCGGGCGACACGACCATCGAACTCGCGAACGGCGGCACCGACCTCGTGCAGTCCGCGATCTCGTGGACACTCGCCGCCAATGTCGAGAACCTGACGCTCACAGGTTCGGCGAACGTGAACGCCACCGGCAACGCGCTCGCGAACACGCTGACGGGCAATGGCGCCAACAACACGCTCGACGGCGGCGGCGGAGCCGACACGATGCGCGGCGGCGCGGGCAACGACACCTACGTCGTCGACAGCACGGGCGACGTCGTCTCGGAGAACGCTTCCGCGGGCACCGACCTCGTTCGCGCCTCGATCGGCGTGACGCTGGGCGCGAACGTCGAGAACCTCGTGCTCACCGGCGCCGGAGCGATCAACGGCACCGGCAACTCGCTCGCCAACGCGATCACCGGCAACGCGGCGGCCAACGTGCTGAACGGCGGCACCGGCGCCGATACGATGGCCGGCGGCGCGGGCGACGATGCGTATGTCGTCGACAGCGCCGGCGATGTGGTGACGGAGGCGGCGAACGCCGGCACCGACCGCGTCGACGCCTCGATCGCCTGGACGCTCGGCGCGAATGTCGAGGACCTGACGCTCACCGGCTCTGCCGCGATCGATGGCACAGGGAACGCCCTCTCGAACGCGCTCGCCGGCAACGCATCGACGAACGTGCTGTCGGGTGCCGACGGCAACGATCTCCTCTTCGGAGCCGCGGGCAACGACACGCTCGCGGGCGGCAACGGCATCGACCTGCTGCAGGGCGGCGACGGCAACGATGCCGTGGGCGACACCTCGGGCAACGGCCTGCTCGACGGCGGAGCGGGCGCGGACACGCTGACCGGCAACGGCAACCGTCAGCTCGCGATCGGCGGCAAGGGCGACGACACGATCTCCGCGGGCAGCGGCGCGGACCTCTTCGCGCTCAACAAGGGCGACGGCAAGGACACGCTCGCGGTCGCGGCCGGCGCCGACGACGTGCTCTCGCTGGGCGGCGGCATCCGTTACGCGGACCTCGGCCTGAAGAAGGTCGGCAACGATCTCGTGCTCGACGCCGGGGCCGACCAGGTCACGCTCAAGGACTGGTATGTGGCTGCCGCGAATCACCGGATCGCGCAACTCCAGGTCGTGACCGACGCCTCGTCCGACTACCTGGCCGCTTCGGCGGATCCCACGCGCAACCGCCGCGTCACGCGCTTCGATTTCGCCGAGATCGCCTCCGCGTTCGATGCCGCGCGCGCCGCGAATCCTGCTCTCACCCGCTGGACCGTCGCCGGTGCGCTGGCGGAGGCGTACACCGGCGGCTCGGACAGCGCAGCGCTCGGCGGCGATCTCGCCTACCGCTACGGCCACGGCGGTTCGCTCGCCGGAATCGGCTTCGGGGCCGCGAGCACGATCCTCGGTGACGCCGCGTTCGCGACCACCGCGCAGACGTTCCTGCCCGCCGCCACCCTCACCGCCGGTCCGCGCCTTCTCCGCTGAGCGGGCCGGCGTAGGTCCCGTGGGTCGGGCTTCAGTCCGACGGGCCGCTGCGCCATGCCTGTGGGCCGGGCCCGACAGGCCGATGCATCATGCCTGTGGGTCGGGCTTCAGCCCGACGGGCTCCGGCATCTTCCCTGTGGGTCGGGCTTCAGCCCGACAACGTCCGTGGCGATACGATGAAATGCGTCGGCCTGAAGGCCGACCCACAACCCCTCCGCTGTGGGTCGGGCTTCAGCCCGACGGGGTCTTTGTGCCGATGCGGCCGAAATGCGTCGGCCTGAAGGCCGACCCACGGAAGACGCTCCCTGGCGCCAGATGCGCCGCCACGGGAATCGCCGGCGCGACTGTCCTCTGATCCCTGATCCCTGATGTCGGCCTGTAGGCCGGCCCACGACATCGGCGGGTCTGGCTCGCGCCCTGAGCCACCGGCGGGCGCATCGTGGCGCCCCGGCCATCCGACCGATCGCGAGGCGCCGATGCCCCCCACCGCCGACCTGCCCTGCACCCGCCACGCTCGCTCGCGCATGCAGCAGCGCGGCATCCCGCCCTCGCTCGTCGATCGCGTGCTGCGCTACGGCCGAGAGGTCCACGACCACCACGGCGCCATCGTGGTGATGATGGACCGGGCCGCGCGAACGCGGATGGCGCGCGACGGCGAGTCGCGCGGCGTCGCGCTCGACCGCCTGCGCGGGGTGTACGTCGTGCTGGCGACCGACGGCACCATCCGGACCGTCGGGCACCGCACACGCCGACTCCGCCACCACTGACGCCGGAAGCCACGGACCCGGGAAGTGCAGAAGTGCGGGGAAGCGGGCGACGCTCGACGCGATCGCAGTCGTCGGCGAGCGTCGCGCGCCAGAGGCGCCCCTGTGCGCAAGGGCCACGATGACTGGTGCCGCGCCCACCCGCAGCGGCCAACGGCCGCCGCGACGCGCGCGCCTCCGGCACGATCCCTGCATCGCCTCGGTTCCGCGCCCACGCTCCCACGCATCCGATGGACCGCACCGAACGCTTTTACCGCATCGACCGGATGCTCGCCGCCGGAAAGCCGGTCCGACTGCGCCAGTTCCTCGACACCCTCGAAGTCTCGCGCGCCACCTTCAAGCGCGACATCGAGTACCTGCGCGACCGCTTCCACGCGCCGATCGTGTGGGATCGCGACGCCGGCGGCTACCGCTACGGCACCCGCGCGGGAACCACCCCGTTCCAGCTTCCCGGACTCTGGTTCAGCCCCTCCGAAATCGAGGCGCTGCTCACGATGCACGCTATGCTCGACGGCCTGCAGCCCGGCCTCCTCGGCTCGCAGGTGGGGCCGCTGCGCGCCCGTCTCGAGGCGCTGATCGAGGAAGGCGACGTCGAGGCCTCCGAGGTTCGAAAGCGCGGCAGGATGCTCCCGCAGGCGGCGCGCTCGATGGCGACCGGCGTGTTCGAGACGATCGCCGCGGGCACCCTCAAGCGGCGGCGCGTCGAGATCCGCTACGGCGCGCGCAGCACCGGCGAGACCACGCTGCGGACCATCTCGCCGCAGCGGCTCGTCCACTACCGCGACAACTGGTACGTCGACGCCTGGTGCCACCTGCGCGAAGGCCTGCGCAAGTTCGCGATCGACGCGATCGTCGAGGCGCAATTGACCGACGCCAGGGCGAAGCCCGTCGACTTCCGCGAGGTCGAACGCGAGTTCAATTCCGGCTACGGCATCTTCGCGGGCACGAAGCTCGATTGGGCGAAGCTGCGGTTCGCACCCTCCCGCGCGCGCTGGATCGAACAGGAGCGCTGGCACCCGGCGCAGCGCGGCCACCGGGAAGCCGACGGCTCCTTTGTACTGGAAGTCCCCTACGCCGATCCGCGCGAGCTGATGATGGACATCCTCAAATACGGGGCGGATGTCCGGGTGCTCGCACCGCCATCGCTCGTCGCGATCGTCGGAGCGGAGATCCGGCGCATGGCGGGAGCCCGCTGAGGCGCGGGCCGGCGCTCCGCGTCAGTGGAGGCGGGAGACGCGCGCGGTCCGGCGTTTCCCGGACCCGCAAGCAGGCCGCGCCCGAGGTGCCGCGGCGGGGGCGGCGGAGGGCGCGCGCGGTGCTGCCGGAACCGCGGGCAGGACGTGGTCGAGGCGACGCGACGGCTACGGCTCGGTCTTGCGCCAGGTCGAATCGGGGTTGAACTTCGTCATCGCCGGCGCGAGTTCCGCGGTGCGCGACCCGAGATCCTTCTCGAACACGACGCCGTCGTGGTTGCACTGGAAGGTCATCACGCCCGAGACGCCGTAGCGCGCCGGATAGGCGACCAGCGCGAACCCGCCGATCATCCTGCCGTTGACGATGTAGTTGTACGCGCCGCCCCGGGCGTCCTTGCCTTGCGCGGTGAGGATCTTGTAGCGGTAGCCGTGGAACGCGGTGCCGGGGCCTTTCGCTCCCTTGCCGCCCTTGCCGTAGCCCATCGCGCGCGCCTCGCCGACCAGCGGGCCGAGCGGCGAGGGTTCCGCGCCTGCAGCCGTCGGCCAGTAGAGGCCATCGTGCTTGCCCGCGCTCGACAGGAACTTCTGCGCGTACTCCATCACGCCATCCTTGTCGGCATCGCGGAGAACGTATTCGCGCTGCGCATCGACGTACGCGAGGCACACCTT
Source organism: Casimicrobiaceae bacterium (assembly GCA_035427325.1). Classification (GTDB taxonomy): domain Bacteria; phylum Pseudomonadota; class Gammaproteobacteria; order Burkholderiales; family Casimicrobiaceae; genus VBCG01. The sequence continues at coordinate 7,208 of DAOMBL010000009.1, read as the reverse complement.
GATCGCGGAGATCTCGTTCTCGCCGATCCGGCGGTTGATCACCTCCTCCGCGCCCGCCCGGGCGTCGAAGTGCCAGCCGCGCGCGTCCTGCACGAGCGGGAACGGGAACGGCGTGCCGTTGGGGCCGACCAGCAGCGTGGCCTTCGCGTCACCGCCGGCGCGATCGATCGTCATCGCCTTGTCCCATGCCGAGACGAGGTCGTTGCGGACCGCGTCGTCGGCGACACGATCGCCGCTGAAGATGACCGACCCGGAGCCCGGGCCGAGCACCGCGTAGATCGCCTTGAGGTCGTCGGCCTTGACCGCGTCGTAGAGCGCCTGCGCGGCGGCCTCCGGCGTCGCGTAGTTCTTCTGCGCCGGAAGCTGCTTCGCCATGGCGCTCTTCGCCGCGGACTGCGCGATCGCGAGCGGCGCGCTCGTGCCGAGGGCGAGCGCGCACGCCGCCGCGGCGAGCAGCCTGAGCGTGATGCGCGAAGCGTGGAGTCTCATCGTCGTGCTCATGTCGTGATCGGGATTCATCGCGGACTCCCGGCGCTAGCGGCGACCGCCGCCGCCGCGTCCGCCACCGCCGCCGCCCCGCGCACCGCCGCCGTGCCCCCCGCCCATCGACGAACGGCTCGACGCGCCGCGGTTGCTGTAGCTCTGGGTCTGCCCGCGGCCCTGTCCCGAATTGAACGAGCCTGCGCCCGAGGAACGGTTGTGGTTGCCGCCTCCCCCGCCGAACGACGATCCGCCACCGCGATCCATCGATCCGGCGCTCGCGCGATCGCCGCCGCGATTCGCCCCGGGCCCGTCGCCGCGGTCGATCCCGCCGGGGCGATCCATCGTTCCGGCGCTCGCGCGGTTCCCCGCGCCCGCGCGGTCCATCGTCCCGGCGCCCGCCCTGTTGCCCGCGCCACCACCGTCGTAGCCGCGGTAGTCGCGGCGCGCGGAGGCCGCACCCGGATCGGTGCGCGCGAACTTGTCGCGCGTGCCCTGGTCGCGGTAGGCGACGCCCTTGCGCTGGCCCGGGTTGTGCTGCCAGTTTCCGTTCTGGACCTTGTTCTTGAAGTCGACGTTCGTGTTGTTGCGAACGAAGTTGTTGTTGACGTTGATGTTGATGTCGTTGTGGCCCCAGTTCGCGCCGGCCCAGCCCCACGCGGCGCCCACCGCGAGGCCGACGCCGAAACCGACCACCGCCGCGCCCGCGACGTAGCCCGGGTAGTAATAGGCGGGCGGCGGCCAGTAGTACGGTGGATACGCAGGCGCCCACCACGCGCCGTAGACGACCGTCGGGTTGTAGGTCGGGACATAGACGACCGTCGGCTGCGCCGGCTCGATGATGATCGTCTTCTCCTGCTGGACGACCTTCTGCTGCTCGTTGCTCTTGAGGTTGCCTGCGGCTTGCGCCTTGTGGCGCAGGCCCTGCACCGTCTTCATCACCGCGGCCTCGTCGGCGAGCACCGCGTCCCCGAGTTCCTGCGTCCATTCGAGCTTGTCGTTCATCATCTCGAGGATCTGCGGGTATGCAGTCAGCGACTGCACCGACGGGTCCCAGTTCTTCGCCTCGGCGGCCTTCACCATCGCGTCGCCCTTGAGCTCCTTGTTCGCCTTGACGAAGCGCGCGGCCTCGACGACGTCGAGCGGGTAGGTCGACGCCATCAGCGTCTGGACGAGGAGCTGGTCGGGATAGAGCGCGATCGGGGCGAGCAGGCTGTCGAGCTTGTCCTGCGACATCGCGGGCTGCGCGCCGCCCGCCTTGGCCGGCGCGGCGCCCGGCGAGGGGGCGGGCGCCTGCGCACCCAGCGGAGCGGCCGCCGCGACGCACAGCGCCACGGCCAACGAGGTGAAGCCTCTGGTGATCCGGTTCATCGGTGCTCCCGGGGCACGGCCCCTGGCCCGCGCGGGTTCGCACGAGCAAGGGCGCGAGTCTACTCCCGCCCAGGGGGCGCGCCACGCAGTTCTCGACAACGGCGCCCCGAAGGCCCCACGATGCGGGCCGACCCGGGGTGGACTACCATTGCCCGGACGCCCCCCGATGCCGTCGTGGACGCCGCCCGCTTCGCCTCCGAGATCGAGACCCACCGGCGCTACCTGCTGCGCGTCGCCCAGCTCCAGTTGCGCGACCCCGACCTCGCGCAGGACGTCGTCCAGGACACGCTGGTCGCGGCACTGACCGCGGCGGCGGGCTTCGACCAGCGCTCGAGCCTCAGGACCTGGCTCACCGGCATCCTCAAGCACAAGATCGTCGACGCGATCCGGCGCAAGCAGAAGGCCCCCGTGCCGCTGTCCGTCCTCGACGACGAGGGCGCGCTCGACGACTTCGACGCGCTGTTCAAGCCTTCGGGATCCTGGGATGCGCCGCCCGCCGATTGGGGCGATCCCGGCGCCGCGCTGGACCAGCGCGAGTTCTTCGACGTGCTGGAACTCTGCCTCGAGCAGCTTCCGCCGCAGGCCGGACGGGTGTTCGTGATGCGCGAAGTCATGGGCCTCGAGACTGACGAGATCTGTAAGGAACTCGCGATCACCGCGAATAACCTCTGGGTGATCCTGTATCGCGCGAGGGTTGCCTTGCGCGCCTGCCTCGAGAAGCGTTGGTTCGCGGACGCGAGCCACGCATGACCGGTCTGACCGCCCGAAGGACGCCATGAAGCGGCTGCTCGGCCACATGCTGATGTGCAAGGAGGCCTCCCGACTCGTCTCGCGGGCCGAGGACGGCGAACTCTCGTGGTTCCAGCGCTGGCGCCTGCGCGCGCACCTGCGCGTGTGGGGGGCATGCGCGCGCTTCGAAGCCCAGGTGCGCTTCCCGCGCGAGGCGATGCAGAGGTATCGCTCGTGAGCGCGCACCGCGTGGACAGGCAAGCCGCGACGATCGCCGTGAACGGTGTCGAGCGCCCGCTCGCGGCCCATGCCAGCGTCGCCGACCTGCTGCGCGAACTCGCGCTCGAGGGCAAGCGCATCGCGGTGGAGAAGAACGGCGAGATCGTTCCGCGCAGCCGCTACGCGGAAACGCCGCTCTCGGCCGGCGACCGGCTGGAGATCGTCGGCGCGGTCGGCGGAGGGTAGGCAGCCGCCGCGGGGCGTACAATCGCGGCATGAACGCTCCGCAGCGTCCGGCGCTGTCCGATCCGCTCGTGATCGCCGGGCGCGCGTACCGCTCGCGCCTCCTGGTCGGCACCGGCAAGTACCGGGACTTCGGCCAGACGCGCGAGGCGATCGACGCGTCGGGCGCCGAGATCGTGACCGTCGCGATCCGGCGGACCAACATCGGGCAGGACGCGAACGCGCCGTCGCTCCTCGACGCGCTGCCGCCCTCCGAGTTCACCTACCTGCCGAACAGCGCAGGCTGCTACACCGCCGACGACGCGGTGCGCACGCTGAAGCTCGCGCGCGAACTCCTCGACGGGCACCGGCTGTGCAAGCTCGAGGTGCTGGGCGACAAGGACTCGCTCTTCCCGGACGTGCGCCAGACGATCGCGGCCGCGGAGAGGCTCGTGCGCGACGGCTTCGACGTGATGGTCTACACCTCCGACGACCCGATCGTCGCGCGCGAACTCGAGGCGATCGGCTGCGTGGCGATCATGCCGCTCGCCTCGCTGATCGGCTCGGGCATGGGCATCCTCAATCCGTGGAACCTGCGCCTGATCCTGGAGCGTGCGAAGGTTCCGGTGCTGGTCGACGCCGGCGTCGGCACCGCGTCGGACGCCGCGGTGGCGATGGAACTCGGCTGCGCGGGCGTGCTGATGAACACGGCGATCGCGCAGGCGCGCGAGCCGGTTCGCATGGCGCGCGCGATGAAGCTCGCGGTCGAGGCCGGGCGCGAGGCGTTCCTCGCCGGGCGCATGCCGCGGAAACTCTACTCGGGCAGCCCGAGTTCCCCGACCGCGGGCGTCATCGGATGAGCGTCCGTCCGGAGCGCGCGCTCGCCGGCCTGGCGATCGCGTGCGTGTCGCTGGCCGCCCTCGCCGTGCCGCCCACGCGCGAGGAGGTCGTCAAGTGGTGCACCGACGCCGACGACATGGCGCACTGCGGCCGCCTGATCGAAGCGCAGCAGATGAAGCGGCTGCCCGGACTCGCGAAGCGCGAGGGCGTCGACCTCCGGATCAACCTCTTTCCCAGCGGCACCGCGACGTTCACCGACGTCGAGAATCCGCTGCAGCCGCTCTCCTACAGCTTCTACGACACGATCGATCCGATCAACGCGGCGTTGCTCTACAAGACCGACGGCGAGAGGGCCACGTTCGTGCTGCTGCAGCGCGCGAGCAACCGCACGACCGAGCTGCCGTCGGAGCCGAAGCTCTCGCCGGACCGGCAGCACCTCGTGACGGCGGACTTCTGCGCGTCGGATTGCGCGAACGAACTCGCGATCTGGCGCGTCGCGCGCGACGGGGTCACCCGGATCAAGGTGTTCCGCACGACCGAGGACTGGACCGACGCCATTCCGCGCTGGAAGGATGCCGGGACCGTCGTCGTCGACTACCAGCCCGCCGGGGGCGGCGCCCGTCGCAGCGTCGAGCGCAAGCTCTCCGCGGACGGCTGGCTCGATCCTCGCTGACCCTCGCATGGGCGGCGCCGACGAGACCGGGCCCGTCCATCGCCCCGTCCGCAGCTTCGTGCTGCGGCAGGGTCGTCTGTCGCCCGCGCAGGCGCGCGCGCTCCAGACGCTCGCTCCGCGCTGGTGCCTGCCGTTCGCCCCGGCACCGATCGACTTCGCGCGCACGTTCGGCCGCCGCGCCCCGGTCGTGCTCGAGATCGGATGCGGCATGGGCGAGACCACCGCGGCGATCGCCGCCGCGCACCCGGACTTCGACTACCTCGGCATCGAAGTCCACGGGCCAGGCGTCGGCGCCCTGTTGAACCGCATCGAGCAGGGTGCGCTTTCGAACCTGCGCGTGATCCAGCACGACGCGGTCGAGGTCGTCGACGCGATGATTGCCCCGGCATCGCTCGCGGGCATCCACGTCTACTTCCCGGACCCCTGGCCGAAGAAGCGCCACCACAAGCGCCGGCTGTTGAAGCCCGTGTTCGTCCGCGAACTCGCGTCGCGTCTCGCGCCCGGCGGCTACCTGCACGCGGCGACCGACTGGCAGCCGTACGCCGAGGACATGCTCGCGACCTTCGCCGCCGAGCCGCTGCTCGCGAACACCGCGCCCGGCTACGCCCCGCGTCCCGACTGGCGACCGCAAACCAAGTTCGAGTCGCGCGGCGTGAAGCTCGGCCACGCGGTCTTCGACCTCCTGTTCAGGAGGACGTGACGCCCGGCGCCCCGGGGTCTACGCGTCCGGCAGGCGGAGGATGCGCACGAGCGCGCGCCGCGCTGCGTCGCGCGAGAAGTGGCGCAGGACGTTGTCGACGCCGCCCTGCGACAGGCGCGCCCACGTCGCCTCGTCGCGGCAGGCGCGCGCGACGGCATCGGCGAACGCGCGCGGCTCGTCCGCCACCAGCACGTCCTCGCCGTCGACGAGGTGCATCCCCTCGACGGCCGCCGGCGTCGCCACGACCGGGACGCCGTAGCTCATCGCGAGATTGACCTTGCCCTTGACGCCCGCACCGTAGCGCAGCGGCGCGATCGAGACGCGCGCGGACTCGAACAGCGGACCAACGTCCTCGACGTAGCCGGCGATCACGAGATCCGCCGCCGCCAGCGCGCGCACGCTCGCGGGCGGTTCGGCGCCGACGATCGTCGTCACGACGCCGGGCAGGCGCTCGCGCAGGATCGGCAGCACCTCGCGCGCGTACCAGATCACGGCGTCGGCGTTGGGCGGGTGCCGGAAACTGCCGATGAACACGATGCCTCCGCGCTCCGCGAACGGCTTGCCGCGCGAACGCGGCACGTGGATGTTGGTCAGCACGTCGACCGGCGCGCCCGGCACGAGCCTCGCGAGCAGCTCGCGCTCGACCGGGGAGACGACGAGCGTCGCGTCGGCGCGCCGCACCAGGTCGAGTTCCTGCTCGCGCTCGCGGTCGGCAGGCGCGGTCCGCGCGCCGCCCGTCGATTCGAGCTGCGCCAGCCGCTCGTTGCGCAGGAAGTGCAGGTCGACGGTGTCGAAGACCACCCGCGCCTGCGGCGCGAAGCGGCGCACGGCGCCGATGTGCTTCGCCGCGACGTAGTGGCGAGACAGCACGATCGTGTCGAACTCGCGTCCCCGGCTCGCGAGCAGGTCGGCGATCGAGCGCACCCACGGGCGCGACAGCACCTCGACGCCCGCCTCCCGCAGCGCCGACACGTAGGGTTCGCGGTGCTCGAGATTGTCCGCGACGAACGTCGCCTTCGCGCCCAGCTCGACGAGGATCTCCAGGATCGCCTGCATCCGCATCGACCCGGAATCCCGGTCGGGCGTGGGCATGGTCGCGTCGATCACGAGCACGCGCGCGCGCACCGCGCGATCGGCTTCGAGCGCCGGCGCGTCGCCGTTCGACCGGTGCGTGGCGAGTTCGAGCGCCCATCGCCTCGCGAACGTCGCGCGATTGACGACCTGGTGGCGCTTCGCCCCCGCGGTCTCGTCGGTTCCCGACGTGGTGCCCTCGAAGTGCACGACGGTCGCCGCGCTCTGGTACCACACCGACCGGCCCGCCGCGCGCACCTTGAACGCGAGGTCGGTGTCCTCGTAGTACGCGGGCGCGTAGGCCGGATCGAAACCGCCGAGCGAGGCGAACAGGTCGCGCGGAATCGCGAGGCAGGCGCCGGAGCAGTAGTCGACGCGGCGCGCGTAGTTGAACTCGGGCCGGTCGGGGTCCGCGCCGCGGCCGTAATTCCACGCCGAGCCGTCGCGCCAGACGATGCCGCCCGCCTCCTGCAGCCTGCCGTCCGGGTAGACGAGCTTCACGCCGACGAGGCCGGCGTCCGGATGACGATCGAAGGTGCGCGCGAGCGCGTCGAGCCAACCCTCTGTCACGATCGTGTCGTTGTTGAGGAACACGAGCCGCGCACCGCGCGCGTTCGCGGCGCCGAGGTTGCAGGCGGCGATGAATCCGCCGTTCCTCTCCGCGCGCAGGAAGCGCACGCCGGCGAGCGGCGCGAGCGAGCGTTCGAGCGGCTCGGGGGAGGCGTCGTCGACCACGATGACTTCGACCTCCCCGTGGCGAACCGTGGCGTGCACGCTCCGAAGGCAGCTGAACGTCGCGAGCGGCTCGCCGTACGCGGGCACCACGATCGTCGTCGCGGGCTCCGTGGGCGTTACGAACGCGAGCGGCGCTACCGCGGACGCCATCGCGTAGCTGCGCCGGTG
>DAOMBL010000008.1:0-20054 GCA_035427325.1 Casimicrobiaceae bacterium | reverse complement strand
GTGTAGTAGACGTAGACGTATCCGTTGGACGCGAAGGCGGGGTCCAGCGTGACGCCGATCAGCCCGCGCTCGCCCGAGGAACTGACCGCGAGCGTGAGGAACGGCGCTGCGAGCAGGGCGCCGTTCTTGATGATGCGCAGCGCTCCCCCCTGCTCGGCGACGAAGATGCGTCCGTCGGGGGCGAGTTCCATGGCGGTCGGCGACGAGAGCCCGCTCGCGACCGTGCTGTCGGTGAATCCTGCGGGGACCGTGGCGGCGCGCGGCGCCGCGGGGACGACGACGAACGCCGCGAACGAGGCGGCGAGGGCGAGCGCGCGCCGCAAGCGCATGGACGCAGGGGTTCGGTGCATCGGCGGACGCTATGCCAACGTCATAATCCTGTCAAGGCGCGATGCCTGGCGAACCGACGCGCGTGGAGCGGGGCCCGGCCGGCGGCTCCGACTGCCGCCGTGCCGGCCCCTGCAGATCCTCGCATCGTGCGGTCCGCGCCAGCGTCGGTTCGCGCGTGCCGTGGACTCAGCGCACGATCACGTTGCGGAACTGCCAGGGGTCGTCGAGATCGAGGTCCTCGGGATAGAGCCCGTCGCCCCGGTTGTCGAGCGGCGTCCAGTCGGTGTAGGCGCCGACGAGCTTGCCCAGGTAGGACTCCTGGATCGCGAGGATGCGGTCGTGGTCGAGTTCGTCGGCCTCGACGACGCCGCGGCGCGGATTCTCGATCGCCCAGATCATCGCGGCGACCACCGCCGACGTGACCTGCAGGCCGGTCGCGTTCTGGTAGGGCGCGAGCGCGCGCGCGTCGTGGATCGTCAGGTGGCTGCCGTACCAGAAGGCGTTCTTCGCGTGCCCGTAGAGCAGCACGCCCAGCTCGTCCATGCCGTCGACGATCTCGTCGTTCATCACGCGCACCGCGTGCGGATGGCGCAGGTTGTGGCCCTGGAACTCGTGCAGCGACAGGATCGTGTCGTCGCAGGGGTGGTAGGCGTAGTGGACGGTCGGACGGTAGACCGCCTCGCCGTCCTGTTCGATCGTCAGGTAGTCGGCGATCGAGATCGACTCGTTGTGCGTGATCAGGTAGCCCTGGATCGGGCCGGCGTTCGGCGTCCACGAGCGCACGCGCGTCGTCGCGCCCGGCCGCGTGAGGAAGATCGCGGCGCGGCATCCGTGGACGTGGAACGTGGCCTCGGGCGGAATGTGGCGCTCGTGCGTGCCCCAGCCGAGTTCGGCGGGTTGCATTCCTTCGGAGAGGAAGCCCTCGACCGACCAGGTGTTGACGAACTCGTTCGGCTGCTTCGGGATGTCGGCCCACTGCGTGTCGCGCTCGGCGATGTGGATGCCCTTGACGCCGAGGTCGCGCGAGAGTTCGGCCCATTCCTCGCGCGTCGAGGGCGCCACGGTGCGTCCGAGGTCCGCGGCGAGGCGCACGAGCGCGTGCTTGTACAGGTGGCTCACCATGCCCGGGTTCGCGCCGTGCGCGATGACCGCGGTCGGGCCGTCTCGGTGGATCGCGCGCACTTCCTCGCGCAGCGCGTAGTTCGTGCGCATCGCGAGCGGCTTCGACCGGTCGAGGTAGCCGCCCGCCCAGGGTTCGATGCAGGTGTCGATGTAGAGCGTGCCGATGTCCTTGCACAGGCGGATGAGCGCCGCGGACGAGACGTCGACCGACAGGTTGACGAGGAAACCGCCGCGGGCGAGCGGCGTCAGCATCTTCCGGTAGTTGTCGGGCGTCAGCGCGCACTTGATGAAGCGCACGCCCTCGAGTTCCGCCAGCCGCCGCGCGCTGTCGTCGGGATCGATCACGACGATCTTCTTTCGCGGCGAGTTGATGTGCCGCAGGATCAGCGGCAGCGCACCCTTGCCGATCGAGCCGAAGCCGACGATCACGATGGGGCCGTTGAATTCCGCGGTCGCGGGCGAGGTCTGGAGGAGGGGGGCGGGTGCGTCGTGGGAGGTCATGTCGGAGCGGGGAAAGGAATCGGTGCTTCGAAGATCGCGGGGTCGCGGAATCCCCGACTATACGATGGATGCGCCCTCCGGCGGACCACGATGCGGCGCCCGCGTCAGCCGGCGCTTCGGGAGGGGCGGCCCTTCCCGGCGGCAGACGCGGTCACGAGTCCGGTCACGAGCGTCACCGCCGCATCCTGGACCGGCGTCGCCGGACGCTGCGCCGACACCGCGATCGCGAGCGAACTCGTGAGCGCGGGCCGGACGATCGGACGCGCGACGAGCTTGTGCGCGACGTCCGCGGCGCTCGCCGCGCGGCGCGAGAGGATCGCGTGTCCCTGGCCTTCGGCGACGAGTTCGAGGATCGCGCCGACCGCGTCGACCTCGAGCGCGACCTGCGGGCGCGCGCCGATGGCCGCGAGCCGGGTCTCGACCAGCGCCCGGATCGAGTGCGGGCGGCTCGGAATGACGAGCGGGTACGCCGGCAGGTCGCGGAGTCTTACCGTGGCCGCCGTTCGCCGGCCCGCCTTGCGGCTGATGAGGCACAGCGGCTCCTCGATCAGCGGCGTCAGCTCGATCGCGGGCGAGGGCGCCGGGTTGTAGGGCACGCCGACGTCCACGCGGCCGACGGCCACCCACTCCAGGATGTGGACCGACAGCCCTTCGACGATGCTGATCGACGCCTTCGGATAGAGCCGCCGGAAGTCGCGCACGATCTGCGCGGTGTGGGCGCGCGCGAGGGTCGGCGGCAGTCCGAGCACGACCTGTCCTACCGGAGCGCCCTTGGCGTCGTCGACCTCCCGGCGCGCCCGTTCGACCTGCTGCAGGATGCTCCGCGCGTGCACGAGCAGGCGCTTGCCGGCCTCCGTGGGCGTCGCGCCCCGGCCGTTGCGCAGCAGCAGGTTCTGCCGAAGCTCGACTTCGAGCGAGCGCACCTGCCGGCTGATCGCGGGCTGCGCGACGCCGGTCATGCGGGATGCCCGGGTGAAGCTGCCGAGATCGACGACGGCGACGAAGTACTCGAGCTGTTTCAGGTCCATGGCCGATGCCGCTACGGCATAGCTGCTAGTCTACCCATGCGGCTGTCCGCGGGGGAGGCACCGGCGCACACTGGCGGGAAACGCCCGCCATGCACGCCCCTCTCGCGATCGTCTCGTCGATGGCCACCCGGCAGGTGCTGGCCGAACTCGCCGCCGCGTACGAGGCGCGCACGGGGCGCCCGGTCGCGGCCGCGTCGATGGGCGGCGTCGATGCCGCGAGACGCGTGCGTGCGGGCGAGGCGTACGACGTGGTGATCCTCGCATCCGACGCGATCGACCAGCTCGCCAGCGAAGGGCGGCTTGTCGCAGGCGGCCGCGTCGACCTCGTCCGCTCCGGCGTGGCGGTCGCGGTGCGCTCCGGCGCCCCACGGCCGTCGATCGCCACCGAGGACGACGTGCGGCGGGCGGTCCTCGATGCGCGTACGGTCAGCTATTCGACCGGCCCGAGCGGCGTCCATCTGGCGAAGCTGTTCGACCGATGGGGCATCGCCGCCGCGATCGCGTCGCGCGTCGTTCAGGCGCCGCCGGGCGTGCCGGTCGGAGCGCTCGTCGCGCGCGGGGAGGTCGAACTCGGGTTCCAGCAGCTCGCCGAACTCATGCACCTCGAGGGCATCGACGTGCTGGGCCCGCTGCCCGGGGCCATCCAGATCGTCACGACGTTCTCCGGGGCGCCGTCCGCGGCATCGCAGCGGCAGGACGAGGCGCGCGCGCTGCTCGCATACCTGGCCTCGCCCGAAGCGGACGAAGCCAAGCGGCGCCACGGCATGGAGCCTGCCCGCGGCGCGTAGCGCGCGGCGGCGCTATCATGCCGTTCCGGCATAACTGCTAGTCCAGGCATAGCGCTTTTCAACAGGGGGGCGCGGGGGCACACTCTCCGGAGCGACGGGGGAGCGACCGCCAGCCGCGGTCATCGGGGCCGCCGGGCGCACCGAGCGCAGGGCGCGGCGGCGAAGGAGGAGGCATGAGCGAGTTCGGCAAGCTGGGCGTTGCAGTGCGCACCATCGCGCGCGCCGATGCGTCCGCCGTCGACGCCCTCGCCCGCGCGGGCGTGGCGACCGTGCACGAAGCCCAGGGCCGCACCGGACTCATGAAGCCGACCCTGCGCCCGGTGTGGGCGGGCGCGGCGGTGGCGGGGTCCGCGGTCACGGTGCTCGCGCATCCGGGCGACAACTGGATGCTGCACGTCGCCGCCGTGATGCTCCGGCCGGGCGACGTCTGCGTCGTCGCGGTCACCACCGACAACGACGACGGCATGTTCGGCGACCTGCTCGCGACCTCGTATCGCGCGCGCGGCTGCCGCGGACTCGTCATCGACGCCGGCGTGCGCGACGCCCGGATCCTGCACGAGATGAAGTTCCCGGTCTGGTCGAAGGCGATCCACGCGAAGGGGACGGTCAAGGCGACCGTCGGCTCGGTGAACGTGCCGATCGTGTGCGCGGGCATGCTGGTGCACCCGGGCGACGTCGTCGTCGCGGACGACGACGGCGTGGTGGTCGTGCCGCGCGAGCGGGCGGTCGCGGTCGCCGAAGCGGCCGGGGCACGCGAGAAGAACGAGGAAGCCAAGCGCGCACGCCTCGCCGCGGGCGAACTGGGCCTCGACCTCTACGGCATGCGCGAGAGCCTCGCGAAGGCCGGCCTCCGGTACCTCGACTGACATGGCGACGTCACCGGGCGACGTTCGAACGGCGGGGACGCAGGCGCACGGCGCATCCCGGGGCGACGGGCAGCGGATGGACGTCGACTGGATCCCGTTCGACCCGAATCCGTCGAAGCCGCGTTTCCGGCCTCCGCCGGGGGCGGTCGACGCGCATTGCCACGTCTTCGGACCGGGCGACGTGTTCCCCTATGCGCCGGAGCGCAAGTACACGCCCTGCGACGCGCCGAAGGAGAAGCTCTTCGCGCTGCGCGACTTCCTGGGCTTCGAGCGCAACGTGGTCGTGCAGGCGACCTGCCACGGGAACGACAACCGCGCGCTGGTCGACGCGCTCGTGCATTCGGGCGGCCGGGCGCGCGGCGTCGCGTCGGTCGCGCGGACGGTGAGCGACGCGGAACTCCGCGCGATGCACGAGGCGGGTGTGCGCGGGACGCGCTTCAACTTCGTGCGACGCCTGGTCGACTTCACGCCGCGCGAGGTGCTCGTCGAGATCGCGCACCGCATCGCGCCGCTCGGCTGGCACGTCGTCGTCTACTTCGAGGCGAAGGACCTGCCGGAACTGTGGGATTTCTTCACCGCGCTGCCGACGATCGTCGTCGTCGACCACATGGGCCGTCCCGACGTCACGAAGCCCCTCGACGGCCCCGAGTTCGGACGCTTCGTCCGGCTCATGCGCGAGCACCCGAACGTCTGGTCGAAGGTGAGCTGTCCCGAGCGGCTGTCGGTGTCCGGCCCGCCGGACTACGGCGACGTGGTCCCGTTCGCGAAGCACCTGGTCGAGACCTTCCCCGACCGCGTGCTCTGGGGCACCGACTGGCCGCACCCGAACATGAAGTCGCACATGCCCGACGACGGGAAGCTCGTCGACTACCTGCCCCGCATCGCGGCCACGCCCGCGCTGCAGCGCGCGCTCCTCGTCGACAACCCGATGCGTCTCTACTGGAAGGACTGAGCGCGTGACCAACCGCTACAACGAGGCGTTCCGGGACATTCCCGGCACGACCGTGTTCGACGCGACGCAGTCGCGCCTGGGCTACCACCTCAACATGTTCTGCATGTCGCTGATGAAGGACGAGAACCGGAAGGCGTTCAAGGCCGGCGAACGCGCCTACCTCGAGCGCTTCCCGATGAGCGAGGACCAGCGCCAGGCGGTCCTCGACCGCGACTACAACCGGATGATCGCGCTCGGCGGCAACATCTACTTCCTCGCGAAGATCGGGGCGACCGACGGCTTCTCCTTCCAGAACCTCGCCTCGAAGATGACCGGCATGCCGGAGGACGAGTACAAGGCGATGATGGTCGCGGGCGGCCGCCCGCCCCGCGGCAACCGCAGCCGATCGGACCCCGCGAGGTAGCGATGGCCCGCATCACGGCAGGCGTCACGACGTCGCACATCCCCGCGGTGGGGGCGGCGATCGACCTCGGCAAGACGCAGGAGCCGTACTGGCGGCCCGTGTTCGCGGGCTACGAGTTCTCCCGGCGCTGGATCGCCGAGCACCGGCCCGACGTCGTCGTGCTCGTCTACAACGACCATGCCTCCGCGTTCTCGCTCGAGGTGATCCCGACCTTCGCGATCGGGTGCGCGGACGCCTTCGCTCCGGCCGACGAGGGCTGGGGACCGCGCCCGGTCCCGGTCGTGCGGGGTCATCCCGAACTCGCCTGGCACATCGCGCAGTCGACGATCCTCGACGAGTTCGACATGACGATCGTCAACCGGATGGACGTCGACCACGGGCTCACCGTGCCGCTGTCGCTCCTGTTCGGCCAGCCGGCCGCGTGGCCGGTGAAGGTGATCCCGCTCGCGGTGAACGTCGTCCAGTATCCGCCGCCGACCGGACACCGCTGTTGGAACCTCGGCCGCGCGATCCGCAAGGCGGTGGAATCCTTCGACGAGGACCTCCGGGTGATGGTGTGGGGCACCGGAGGCATGTCGCACCAGCTGCAGGGGCCGCGCGCCGGGTTCATCAACCGCGAGTTCGACACCGCGTTCCTCGACGCCCTCACGCGCGATCCGCAGTCGCTGGTGCGCAAGCCCCACGTCGAGTACGTGCGCGAGGCGGGCTCGGAAGGCATCGAACTCGTCATGTGGCTCGTCATGCGCGGCGCGCTCGGCGATCGGGCGCGCGAGGTCTACCGCTTCTACCACGTCCCCGCGTCGAACACCGCGGTCGGGCACATCATCCTCGAGAATCCGTGATGAACATCTGCCTCGCGGGCGCCGGCGCGTTCGGCGTCAAGCACCTCGAAGCGCTGGCGAGGATCGAAGGCGTGCGCGTCACCTCGCTCGTCGGGCGGACGCGCGAGGCGACCGAGGAGGTCGCGCGAAAGTTCGGCATCGGGCACGTCGCCACCGATCTGGCGGAGAGCCTCGCGCGCCCGGACGTCGATGCGGTCATCCTCGCGACACCGACGCAGTTGCACGCGGACCAGGCCGTCGCCTGTCTCGCCGCCGGCAGGCACGTGCAGGTCGAGATCCCGCTGGCCGACTCGCTCGCCGGCGCGGAGGCGGTGCTCGCCGCACAGCGCGCCTCGGGCAAGGTCGCGATGGTGGGGCACACCCGGCGGTTCAACCCGAGCCACCAGTGGGTGCGGCGGAAGATCGTCGCCGGCGAGTTCCACCTGCAGCAGATGGACGTCCAGACCTACTTCTTCCGCCGCCGGAACATCAACGCGCTGGGGCAACCGCGCTCCTGGACCGACCACCTGCTGTGGCACCACGCGGCGCACACGGTCGACCTGTTCGCGTACCAGGCGCGAAGCGAGGTGATCACCGCGCACGCCGTGCAGGGCCCGATGCACCCGGAGCTTCGCATCGCGATGGACATGTCGATCCAGTTGAAGAGCGCGTCCGGGGCGATCTGCACGCTCTCGCTCTCGTTCAACAACGAAGGCCCGCTCGGCACCTTCTTCCGCTACATCGGCGACAGCGGCACCTACATCGCGCGCTACGACGACCTCGTCGACGGCAAGGACCAGAAGATCGACGTGTCGAAGGTCGACGTGTCGATGAACGGCATCGAATTGCAGGACCGGGAGTTCGTGGCGGCGATCCGGGAGGGCCGCGAGCCCAACGCCAGCGTGGCGCAGGTGCTGCCCTGCTACCGGACGCTCGCGAAGCTCGAGCGGGACCTGGCGTCGCAGCCCTGAGCGGGAGTCCGGGCGCAGCAGGTGCCGATGAGTTGACCCGGAGCAAGGCCGGACGCCCGCGCGGATCGCAGACTGGAGCGATCGCGGCCGGCGGAGCGCCCGAGGGCGTCACGGGCCGCGACCACGGGAACCCTCGAGGAGACGAACATGGGACAAGGCAAACGGGACTACGGCATACCGGGGACGCCGATCTTCGACGGGCACATGGCGCAGAAGGGCTACGCGCTGAACGCGATGTGCTACTCGTTCAACTCGGCGGAGAACCGCGAGGCGTTCAAGCGGGACGAGGACGCGTACTGCGCGAAGTACGGGCTTTCGCCCGAGCAGCGCGCGGCGGTCGCGCACCGCAACGTTCTGGAACTGATCGCGGCGGGCGGCAACATCTACTACCTCGCGAAGTTCGCGGGCATCTTCGGGCTCGACGTGCAGGACGTCGGGGCGCAGCAGACGGGCATGACGAAGGACGACTTCAAGGCGAAGCTCGTCGAGGCGGGGAGGTGACCATGACCACGATCGTAGGCAGCATCATGACGTCGCACGTCCCGGCGATCGGCGGGGCGATCGCCAGGCATCGCGAATCGGAACCGTATTGGAAGCCGTTCTTCGACGGCTACCCGCCGGCGCGCGCCTGGCTCGACCGGGTGAAGCCCGACGTCGCCGTCGTGTTCTTCCAGGACCACGGGCTCAACTTCTTCCTCGACAAGCTGCCGACCTTCGCGGTCGGGGCGGCGGGCGAGTACCGCAACGCGGACGAGGGATGGGGCATCCCGACGGTGAAGCCGATCAAGGGCGATCCGGCGCTGTCCTGGCACATCATCGAGACGCTGGTCGCCGACGAGTTCGACATCACGACCTGCCAGGAGATGAAGGTCGACCACGCGCTGACGCTGCCGATGGCGCTGCTGTGGCCGGGCGGCGGGGACTGGCCGGTGCGCGTGGTGCCGATCACGATGAACCACGTTCAGCATCCGCTGCCCTCGCCGAAGCGCAGCTGGAAGCTTGGGGAGTCCGTGGGTCGCGCGCTGCGGTCCTGGAAGGGCGACGCGCGCGTGCTCGTGATGGGCACCGGGGGCCTGTCGCACCAGCTGGACGGCGAGCGGGCGGGATTCATCAACAAGCCGTTCGACCTGATGTGCATGGACGCGCTGGTGAGCGACCCGCTGAAGCTGACCCGTTACTCGGCGCTCGACCTCGTCCGCGAGGCCGGCGCGCAGGGGACGGAGTTCATGGCGTGGATGGCGGCGCGCGCGGCCCTGCCCGGGCACGTGAAGAAGGTGCACTCGAACTACCACGTGCCGATCTCGAACACGGCAGCGGGATTGCTGGTGCTGGAAAACGACGGGGCCGCGCTGGCGAAGGCCGCGTAGGCCGCCTCGACCCCCGGGGCCGCGCGCGGTTCGCCTGCGCGCGGCCGCGGCGGGCGACGGAGGACGACCGATCATGATCATCGACTGCCACGGCCACTACACGACGGCGCCCGCCGAACTCGAGGCCTGGCGCAAGCGCCAGATCGCCTCGCTCGCGGATCCGTCGAAGGGGCCGCGGCGTTCCGAACTCGTGATCCGGGACGACCAGATCCGCGAGAGCCTCGAGAACGCGCAGCTCCGGATGCAGCGCGAGCGGGGAACCGACCTCACGATCTTCTCGCCGCGCGCGAGCTTCATGGCGCACCACGTCGGCAACGAGCAGACGAGCCGCGAGTGGTCGCAGGTGTGCAACGACCTCGTGCACCGCGTCTGCCAGCTCTACCCGGACAACTTCATCGGCGTCTGCCAGCTGCCGCAGTCGCCGGGTGTGAAGCCGGAGAACTCGATTCCCGAACTCGAGCGCTGCGTGAAGGAACTGGGATTCGTCGGCTGCAATCTGAATCCGGATCCGTCGGGCGGGCACTGGAAGGAGCCGCCGCTCACCGACCGCTGGTGGTATCCGCTCTACGAGAAGATGGTCGAACTGGACGTTCCGGCGATGGTGCACGTCAGCACCTCGTGCAATCCGGTGTTCCACGCGACCGGCGCGCATTACATCAACGCGGACACGACGGCGTTCATGCAGTTCCTCACGTCGGACCTGTTCCGCGATTTCCCGACGCTCAGGTTCATCATCCCGCACGGAGGCGGCGCGGTGCCCTACCACTGGGGACGCTACAAGGGGCTCGCGCAGGACCTGAAGCGGCCGCCGCTCCGGGAACTCGTGCTGAACAACGTCTTCCTCGACACCTGCGTCTACCACTATCCCGGCATCGAGCTCCTCACGAAGGTCGTGCCGGTCGACAACATCCTGTTCGCGTCCGAGATGGTCGGCGCGGTCCGCGGAGTCGACCCGGACACCGGTCACCACTACGACGACACGCGCCGCTACCTCGACCAGGTCGCCGCGCTCTCCGACGAGGCGCGCCACAAGATCTTCGAGGGCAACGCCCGCCGCGTGTTCCCGCGTCTCGGCAACCGCAGCGCGCGCGCGGTGAATGCCGCGGCGCGACGCGCCTGACGGACCGTCCCGCCCGATGAGCGCGCCTTGCGACGAGCGTCCGGTGCTGTTCCTGCTCCCGGGGCTCCTGTGCGACCGGGCGTCCTGGGATGCCGTCGCGACCCGGCTCGAAACGGTCGCGACCTGCCGGGTGCCCGACTACGCGTCGGAACGCTCGCTCGGCGCGATGGCGGTGCGGGTGCTCGATGCCGCGCCCGGACGCTTCGCGCTCGCCGGCCACTCGATGGGCGGCCGCGTTGCGTTGGAGGTCCTGAGGCGCGCCCCGGACCGCGTGACGCGAGTCGCGCTCCTCGACACCGGATACCGCG
The DNA here is from genome assembly GCA_035427325.1 of Casimicrobiaceae bacterium. Taxonomy (GTDB): domain Bacteria; phylum Pseudomonadota; class Gammaproteobacteria; order Burkholderiales; family Casimicrobiaceae; genus VBCG01. The sequence goes on along the minus strand of DAOMBL010000008.1, from coordinate 9,477 downwards.
CGCTGCCCGAGGGCGAGGCGGGCGAGCGCGAGCGCGCGGGGCGCCTCGCGCTGCTCGACATCGCGCGCGGGCAGGGCATGCGTGCGATGGGTCGCGAGTGGGTGCGCCCGATGGTGCACCCGCCGCGTCTCGAAGACCTTCCGCTCGTGGAAGCGATTCTCGCGATGTTCGCTCGGCGGACGCCCGACCAGTTCGCGGCGCAGATCGGCGCGCTCATCGCCCGGCCCGACGCCGAAGAGCTGCTGCGGGCCATCCGCGTGCCGACGCTCGTCGCATGCGGACGCGAGGACGGCTGGTCGCCGCCGCGACAGCACGAGGAGATCGCCTCGCTCGTTCCGGGCGCCCGGCTCGAGGTCTTCGAGGACTGCGGCCACATGGCGCCGATGGAGCGGCCCGAGGCGGTCGCGAACGCGCTGGCCGCCTGGCTCGGATCGGCTTTCCGCGCAACGCGACACACCGTGGAGGCGCACTGACATGGCCGATCGCTGGATGCGCAACTGCTGGCAGGTCGCGGCCTACTCGCACGAGGTCGCTGGCGGCCAGCTCCTCGCGAGAAGAATCTGCGGCGAGGATCTCGTGTTCTTCCGCTCGTCGAAGGGCGAGCCGGTGGCGTTCGAGGACAAGTGTCCGCACCGGTTCGCGCCGCTGTCGAAGGGCGTGCTGATGGGCGACGTGCTCCGATGCGGCTACCACGGCCTGTGCTTCGACACGACCGGCAAGTGCATCGAGATTCCCGGCCAGGCCTACGTCCCGCCGCGCGCCCGCGTGCGGGCCTTTCCGGTGGTCGAGCGCCATCGCCTCCTGTGGGTCTGGATGGGCGAGGCGGAGCGCGCCGACGCGCTCAAGGTGCCCGACATCCACTGGCTCGACGATCCGGCCTGGGTCGCTGCCGAGGGCTATCATCGGATCGAAGCGAACTTCCGGCTCCTCAACGACAACCTGCTCGACCTCTCGCACGAAACCTACGTGCACCAGCGCACGATCGGGCACGAGGCGGTCGCCGAGTCGCCCGTCGCGATTGAGGCCGACGAGCGGAGCGTGCGTATCGTCAAGGAGATGCCGGGTTGCACGCCTCCGCCGTTCTACCAAGTCCTGGGCAGGCTCAAGCCGACCGACCGCATCGACCGGTGGCAGCGCACCGTCTACGAGCCTCCGGGCATCATCGTGCTCGACGTCGGCGTCAATCCGCTCGATGCGCCGCCCGGAAGCAACCGCGTCGAGGGCCGGGTGATCAACCTGATGACTCCCGAGACGGAGACCTCGACGCACTACTTCTGGGCGTTCGCCCGCAACTTCAGGCTGGACGAGCCCGGCGTCACCGAGTTCCTGCGCGCGAACGTGGGCCGCACGTTCGACGAGGACAAGGTGATGCTCGAATCCCAGCAGCGCAACCTGGGCGATGCGGACGCCGCTTCCTCCGCGTTCACGATCGCCATCAAGGCGGACGTGGGTCCGACGCAGGGCCGACGACTGCTCGCCTCGCTGATCGAGGCCGAATCGCGAGGTGCATGACCTCGCTGCCGAGCATCGACACCGACCGCAAGCCCTACCCCGCAATGACACGAAGAGGAGGAGGAGAACCATGAACGAACGATTCCGCCCGACCCGCCGTCGCGTGCTCCAGGCCGCCGCCGGCGCCGCCGCGGTCGGCACCCTGCCGCGCTTCGCGTTCGCCCAGAACGCTCCGCTGAAGATCGGACTGATCCTGCCGATGACCGGACCCTTCGCGTCGACCGGCCGCCAGATCACCGCGGCGTGCCGTCTCTACATGGCGCAGCACGGCGACACGGTCGCCGGCCGCAAGGTGGAACTGATCGTGCGGGACGACACCGGGCTCGCCCCGGAGACGACCAAGCGTATCGCGCAGGAGATGGTGGTGCAGGACAAGGTGACCGTGCTGGCGGGCTTCGGCCTGACGCCGCTCGCGTTCGCCGCCGCCCCGGTCGCGACCGAAGCGAAGGTGCCGATGATCGTGATGGCGGCCGGCACGCAGGTGATCCCGCAGCGCTCGCCGTTCATCGTGCGTTCGGGCTTCACGCTGCCGCAGAACACCGCGCCGATCGCGCTGTGGGCATCGCAGAACAAGCTCCGGCGCGTGTTCACGCTCGTGACCGACTACGCGCCGGGCCTCGACTCCGAGAAGACGTTCGTCTCCCGGTTCAAGGAGGCCGGTGGCACGATCGTCGAGTCGGTCCGCACGCCGCTGCGCAACCCGGACTACGCGCCGTTCCTGCAGCGCGCGAAGGACTCGAAGGCCGACGCCCTGTTCGTGTTCGTTCCGTCCGGCGAGGGGTTGGCGCTGATGAAGCAGTTCGACGAACGGGGCCTGAAGCAGGCAGGCATGAAGATGATCGGCCCCGGCGACGTCGTTGACGACGACATCCTGGTGAGCATCGGGGCGCCCGCGGTCGGCGTCATCACGTCGATGCACTACTCGGCGGCGCACGACTCGCCCGAGAACAAGGCCTACGTCGCGGCGATGACCAAGGCCAACCCCGGCATGCGCCCGAACTTCCACTCGGTCGGTGGCTGGGACGGCATGCACCTCATCTACGAAGCGGTGAAGAAGCAGCCGAACGGCTCGGGCGAGCAACTGGTCGAGGCGATGAAGGGCATGAAGTGGGTGAGCCCGCGCGGCCCGATGTCGATCGATCCCGCGACGCGCGACGTCGTGCAGACCGTGTACCTGCGCGAGACCAAGATGGTCAACGGGGAGCCCTGGAACATCGAGTTCGCGAAGTTCGAGAACGTCGGTCCGGCGGGCCAGGTCTGAGCGAGCCCGTGCACGGGGCCGGACACGGGGCGGGGTGCGGGGGGAGGGCGGCAGGCACGCCGCCGTCCTTCCGGTCGCCGTCGCGCACGGGAACGCCCGCGCCATGATCGGCAACGCGCTCGGCGTGCTGTTCGACGGCGTCGCCTACGGCAGCCTGCTGTTCGTCATCAGCATCGGCCTGTCGGTGACGATGGGCCTGATGAACTTCGTCAACCTCGCGCACGGCGCGTTCGCCATGCTGGGCGGCTATGCGTGCGTGATGCTGATGACGAAGGCGGGCGTGCCGTTCCTCGCGACGCTGCCGGTCGCCTTCGCCGTGGCGGCCGTCGCGGGCATCGTGCTGGAGCGCACGCTCTACGTGCGGCTCTACAAGGCGACGCCGCTCGACCAGGTGATGTTCACGATCGGCCTCGTGTTCATGGCGATCGCCGCGACGACGTACTTCTTCGGACCGTCGCAGCAGCCGGTGCACCTGCCCGACTTCCTGCGCGGGCAGGTCCAGGTCGCGGGCATCGGGCTGGGCGCCTACCGGATGTTCCTGATCGCGGTCGTCGCCGTGATCACGCTCGTGCTCCACCTGCTGCTCGTCAAGACGCGATTCGGGGCGCAGGTGCGCGCGTCGGTCGACAACGCGGTCGCGTCCGCGGGCCTCGGCATCAACGTCAACCGGGTGTTCGGCGTCACGTTCGCGCTGGGGTCGGGTCTCGCGGGTCTCGGCGGCGCGCTGGGCATCGACGTCCTCGGGCTCGATCCGACGTTCCCGTTCAAGTACATCGTGTACTTCCTGCTCGTCGTGGCGATCGGCGGCGCGGGCACGATCAAGGGCGGGCTCGTCGCCGCGATCGTCCTCGGCATCTGCGATGTCGCCGGCAAGTACTACATCCCCGAAGTGGGCTCGTTCATCATCTACTTCCTGATGGTCCTGCTGATGATCCTGTTTCCGGCGGGTCTGTACGGGAGGCGGGCGTGACGTTTCCGCCGCCGCGGGTCGGGCTTCAGCCCGACATCCCTCCGCGCACGGCACCAAAGCGTCGGCCTGAAGGCCGACCCACAGGGATTGCGATGATGCGATGTCGGGCTGAAGCTCGACCCACAGCCGCTCCGGATGTGCGATGTCGGGCTGAAGCCCACCCCACGATAGTCCAATGAACCGGTCGACTGCCGCGGGGGCAGACGCTTCCGCTACGCTGCTCCTGCCCACCGACCGCTGGCGCGCCTCCGAGGTCGTCTTCTGGCTCGCGCTGGTGGCGGTGTACTTCGTCTTCCCGCAGCATCGCGTGCTCGCGAGCCAGATCCTGATCACCGGGCTCTTCGCGATGTCGCTCGACCTCATCCTCGGCTACGCGGGCATCGTGTCGCTCGGTCACGCGGCGTACTTCGGCGTCGGTGCCTACACCGCAGGCATCCTCGCGGTGCACGGCTGGGGCGAGCCGCTCTCGGGCCTCTTCATCGCCGCCGCCGCGGCCACGGTCGTGGGTTTCGCGACGAGCTTCCTGGTCGTGCGCGGATCGGACCTCGCGCGCCTGATGGTCACGCTCGGGATCGGCCTGATGCTCTACGAGGCGGCGAACCAGATGTCGTCGGTCACCGGCGGCGCCGACGGGCTCTCGGGCGTGTCGATGAAGAAGCTCCTCGGCGCGTTCTCCTGGGATCTCGCCGGGAGCACCGCGTACGCGTACAGCCTCGTCGTGGTGTTCCTGATGTTCGTCGTCGCACGCCGCATCGTCGCCTCGCCTTTCGGGTTGTCGCTGCGCGGCGTGCGCGAGAACGTCAGGCGGATGCCGACGATCGGCGCGCCGGTCCAGCGACGGCTGGTCGCCGTCTACACGGTGAGCGCCGCCTACGCCGGCATCGCCGGCGCGTTGCTGACGCAGACGACGCAGTTCGTGGGACTCGACGTGTTCGGTTTCCCGCGATCGGCCGACCTGATGATCATGCTCGTGCTGGGCGGCATCGGGCGACTCTACGGCGGCCTCGTCGGGGCGGCGGTGTTCATGATCGCGCACCACTGGCTGTCGGACCTCAATCCGATCTACTGGCAATTCTGGCTGGGCCTGCTGCTCGTCCTCGTCGTGCTGTTCGCCCGTGGCGGGATCCTCGGGGCGATCGACGACCTCGGCAGGCGATTCCGCGGAGGCCGGTCTTGAGCGCGACGCTGCGCACCGAGCGGCTCTCGAAGCACTTCGGCGCCTTCAAGGCGAACAGCGAGGTGTCGCTCGCATTCCCGCCGGGCGCCCGCCATGCGCTGATCGGTCCGAACGGCGCCGGCAAGACGACGCTCATCAATCTCCTCACCGGCGTTCTGGCGCCGACCGAGGGACGCGTGTTCCTGGGCGACGAGGACGTGACCTCGCTGCCGCCGCACCTGCGCGTCAAGCGGGGCATGACCCGCACCTTCCAGATCAACACGTTGTTCGCGGGGCTCACCGTCCTCGAATCGGTGGTGCTCGCCGTGTGCGAGCGGAAGGGCCGCGCCGGCGTCTGGCGCCGCACCGTCGCGTCCGCGCGCGAGGAGGCGGACGAGGCCCTCGCGCTGCTCGCGACCCTGCACCTCGCGGCGGAGGCCAACACGCTCACGCGCAACCTGCCCTACGGCAAGCAGCGGCTGGTCGAGATCGCGCTCGCGCTCGCCACGAAGCCTTCGATCCTGCTGCTCGACGAGCCCGCGGCGGGCATTCCCGCGGGCGAGAGCGCCGAACTGTTCGAAGTCATCGCGGGATTGCCGCGGGACGTCACGATCGTGTTCATCGAACACGACATGGAACTCGTGTTCCGGTTCGCCGAGCGCATCACGGTGCTGGTCGGCGGGCGCGTGCTGACCGAGGGCACGCCCGCCGAGATCCAGCGCGATCCCCGCGTGCGCGAGGTCTACCTGGGCGAGGCGCAGCATGCCTGAACTCCTCGCCGTCGAGCACCTCACCGCGGGCTACGGCGAGGGCGTCGTCCTCGACGACGTGTCGTTCGCGCTCGGCGAGGGGGACAGCCTCGCGCTGCTGGGCCGCAACGGCGTCGGCAAGACGACGCTGCTCGTCACGCTGATGGGGCTCACCCACCGGCACGGCGGGGCGCTGCGCTGGCGCGGGCGGGACCTCGCTGCGCTGCCGACGCACGCGAGGAGCCGGGCGGGCCTGGGCTGGGTGCCGCAGGAGCGCCTCATGTTCGCCTCGCTCACGGTCGAGGAGCACCTCACGGCGGTCGCGCGTCCGGGCCGGTGGGACGTGCGGGGCGTCTACCGGATCTTTCCGCGGCTCGAGGAGCGCAGGGCGAACTACGGCAACCAGCTCTCCGGGGGGGAGCAGCAGATGCTCGCGATCGCGCGCGCGCTGATGGTCAACCCGGCGCTCCTCCTGCTCGACGAGCCGATGGAGGGCCTGGCCCCGATCATCGTGCAGGAACTCATGAACGTCATCCGCGAACTCGTCGTCGAGAGCGGCATGGCGGTGATCGTCGTCGAGCAGCACGCGAAGCTCGCGCTGTCGCTGACGAAGGATGCGATCGTGCTCGAACGCGGGCGCGTCGTGCATCGCTCGTCCAGCGACTCCCTGCTCGCCGACCCCGCGACGCTGAACCGGCTCGTGTCGGTGTCGTGACTTCGGAGCGCCGATGAAATCCCTGCGCATCATCCAGGACGAGCACCGCGCGATCACCTCGGTGATCGAGGGCCTGCGGCACCTCGTCGCTGCGATCCGGGAACGCCGCATGGCCCCCGACCACGCGCTGCTCGGCGCGCTGTTCCACTACATCGAGGCGTTTCCCGAGAAGCTGCACCACCCGAAGGAGGACGACTACCTGTTCGCGCGGTTGCGGCAGCGGCGCCCCGACGCGGCAGCGGTCCTCGACGCGCTGTCGCGCGAGCACAAGGTCGGCAACGAGCGCTTCCACGACCTGAAGGCGATGTGGGAACGGTTTCGCGACGATCCCGCCGCGCTCGAGCCGTTCGCCGACGGCGTCGAGCGCTACGCCGGGTTCCACTGGAAGCACATGCGCCGGGAAGAGGACGAGGTGTTCCCGCTCGCCCGCGAGGCGCTCACCGCGGACGACTGGACCGCGATCGACGCCGCGTTCGCGTCGAACGAGGATCCGATCGTCGGCGTCCCGGCGTCGAAGGCGTTCCGCGAACTCTTCCGGCGGATCGTCGCGATCGCGCCGCCGCCCTGGGGCGTGGGGCCGGAGGCCGGCGCTCCGCGCTGACGAAGCAGGGAGCGTTCGTCACTCCCGGTGGCCGCGGGTCGTCATGGCGCCGATCTCGCGTCGAGGAGACGTTCCGCGCCCTCCGCGTCCCCGCCGGCGGGCGCGTCCAGCCTCAGCCTGGCGAACTGCACGAAGGCGCCGACGAGCCCCGACTGGAGGCGCTCGCGCGGGTAGACCGCCGTCAACTGCCGCACGATCGGCGGCGAGAGCGGGATGCCCACGAGCAGGCCGAGCCGGACTTCCTTCCGCACGGAGACCTGCGACATGATCGCGTAGCCCATGCCGGCCGCCACGAGTCCCTTGAGGGCTTCCGGGCTGCTCGCCTCCATCACCACGTTGAGGGTGCCTGGCTCGATGCCGGCCCGCGACAGGTAGCGATCGATCACCTCGCGCGTGCCGGATCCCTGCTCGCGCGTGAGGTACGCGTGCTCGACGAGCGCGTCGGCCGCCACGGAGGTCCGCCGCGCGAGCGGGTGGCGCGGCGGGCAGACGACCTGCAGTTCGTCGCTGCAGAGTCGCTCGCCCGAGAGCGACGGCAGGTAGGAACCGCCCTCGATGAACCCGACGTCGAGGGCCCGGTCGCCCAGGCGCTGCTGGACGGCCTCGGAGTTCCCGACGAAGAGACTCGGAACGACGCCGGGGTGCGCCGCCTTGAACTCGCCGAGGACCTGCGGCAGCAGGAAGTCCGCGATCGTCGTGCTCGCACCGATGAGCAGCGGGCCCGCGACCTGTCCGCCCAGGTCCTTCAGCCGGGAGTCGAGTTCCGCCGTCAGCGCGAGGATGCGCTCGGCGTATCCGTACGCGATCGCGCCCGCGGGCGTGAGGCTGATGCGGCCGTGGGTGCGGTCGAACAGCCGGGTGTTGAACTGGTCTTCGAGCTGGCGGATCTGGAACGTCACCGCAGGCTGCGTCATGCAGAGCGCCTCGCCCGCCTTGGTGAACGAGAGGTGCTTCGCGACCGCGTGGAACACCTGAAGCCGCCGATCCGCCATGCCCAGCCCCCCGTTCGAGGGGGCTATTCAAGCACAAAACCGGCGGCCGTCAGCGCGAGGGGGCTCGGGGCCGCCGCCGCGGGCGGCGCTTCGGGGGCGGCACGAGCGCGCATCGGCCGCCGCGTTCGACTCCGGAACCGCGCGCCGGGGACGGCGGCGCGCGCGTGGCCCGCTACGGCTTCTTCGGCGTCTTGTACTCGACTTCCTTCTGGAAGCGCTTCCAGACGGTCTCGAAGCCGACGAAGCCCTTCTCGTTCGGGGGCATCTGGCGCGTCGTCACGTAGGGCGTGACGCCGTCCGGAACCTTGGCCGGAGGCGGTTTGTGATCGCTCATGGTCTGCCTTCCTGATTGCAGTTGGGAATTGTCGCTCAGATCGGGCGCAGCAGCGAGGCGTCGACATCGGCCGCGCGCGCGATCGCTCCTCCGGCGCGCATCTCCTCCTCGGTCGCGTCGCGCACGCTCAGGATCTCGAGCGCGAAGACGACCACGCGGCCGCACAGCGGGTTGTTGCCGTCGACCGTGAGCGTGTCGTCGTCCAGGTGCGTCACGACGAAGCTGCGGGTCTCGCCCCGGTCGTTCTCCATCAGGATCGACGTGCCGACCCGCCGGTACTCCTCGGGAACGTTGTCGATGCGATCGGAGAATACGAGCGACTCGTCCCGGGGGCCGAAGATGTCGTTGCCGTCGATCGTCACCTCGATGACGTCGCCGGCGGCCTTGCCTTCGAGCTGCATGTGGACCGCGGGCGCGAGGATCTCGTTGTGCCCGTGGACATAGCCCAGCGGAAACTCGACCCGCGTGAGGACGTGGCCGGTCTTCCGGTCGGTCACCTGGTAGGTGAGCTCGACGAACTTGCCGGACCGGATGACTTCGCTCACTCGAACTCCCGACGGCACGATCAGAAGATGGAGGCGCCGAAGATCCTGAGCTTGCCGTCCTCGTAGCCCAGGACCAGCCGCCCGAGCCACTCGCCCGGCTTCGCGGTGCTCCGCTGCCGGAACAGGACCGTCACGTGCTCGCCCCGGCGGATCGTGCCGAGCACGTCGAATTCCGCGGACAGGTTGCGCGCCAGTTCGCTGTGCGCGAACTGGTGGCCGGCCGCGACCTGGTCCATGGCGCGCGCCAGCGAACCGGAGAAGTTCCTCGAGAACTCACCGTACTTTCCTTCGTTCGAGTACTTGACGAGGTCGCCCCACAGGGGACGGGCCAGCGCCAGGATCTCGTCGTCGGTCTTCTCCGTGATGTTCACGCGCGCGCGGCCGCAAATCCGGCTACTTGTCGGGCACGAGGTGGTAGAGGGGGGCCTTCTCCATCGTGTACTCGCCGGTCTTCGGGTCGCGGCGCGACACCGTCAGCACGTGCCAGTTCTCGTCGTCGACCTTCATCGCGTCGCCGCGGTAGTAGTAGCCGGGCCAGCGGGTCTCCTTGCGGAACAGCGTGTGCTGCGTGACGCACTCGGCCGCGCGATGGCGGTGCTTGAGTTCCCAGGCGCGCAGCAGTTCGTGGATGTCCTCCGCGGC
>DAOMBL010000007.1:0-20157 GCA_035427325.1 Casimicrobiaceae bacterium | reverse complement strand
CGCTCCTGATCGGCGGCGCGACGACCTCGCGCGTCCACACCGCGGTGAAGATCGCGCCGCACTACCCGGGCCCGGTCGTCTACGTGCCGGACGCCTCGCGCGCGGTCGGCGTCACGACGAGCCTCCTCTCGGCCGAGCAGCGCGCGCCGTACGTCGCGGAGGTCGCGGCCGACTACGCGCGCCTCCGCGAGCAGCATGCGCGCAAGAAGGGGCCGGCGCTGGTGAACCTCGCGCAGGCGCGCGCCAACGCGTTCGCGCCCGACTGGCGGTCGTACGCGCCGCCGGTGCCGACCTTCCTCGGCCGGCGGGCGCTCACCCACGTGGATCTCGCGTCGATCGCCGAGTGCATGGACTGGGCGCCGTTCTTCCAGGCCTGGGAACTCTCGGGATCCTATCCCGCGATCCTCGACGACCCGCTGGTCGGCGCCTCCGCTCGCGCCGTGCAGGCCGAGGGCCGCGCGATGCTGAAGCGCCTGGTCGACGGCCGTTGGCTCACGGCCAACGCCGTGCTGGGCTTCTGGCCGGCGAACGCCGAGGGCGACGACATCGTGCTCTGGACCGACGAGTCGCGCACGACGCCCGCGCTCGTGTGGCGCAACCTCCGCCAGCAGGGCGAGCGCGCGGCGGGCAAGCCGAACCTGTGCCTCGCCGACTTCGTCGCGCCGACGGGCGTGCGCGACTACGTGGGAGCGTTCGCGGTCACCGCGGGGATCGGCATCGAGAAGCACCTGGAGGCGTTCGCCGCGGCCCACGACGACTACTCGTCGCTGATGCTGAAGGCGCTCGCCGACCGCCTCGCCGAGGCGTTCGCCGAGTGGCTGCACCGCCGGGTTCGCACCGATCTGTGGGGCTATGCGCCCGGGGAGACGCTCACCAACGAGGCGATGATCCGCGAGGAGTACCGCGGCATTCGTCCGGCCCCGGGCTACCCGGCCTGTCCCGACCACGCGGTCAAGGGGCCGCTCTTCGCGCTGCTGGACGCCCCCGCCTGTGGCATCACGGTCACCGAGAGCTACGCGATGTGGCCCGCCGCATCGGTGTCCGGGTTCTACCTCGCGCATCCGGACGCACGCTACTTCGCGGTCGGGCGGATCGGCGAGGACCAGCTCGCGGACTTCGCCCGCCGTGACGGAAGCGGCATCGACGCCGCCCGGCGCAGGCTCGCCGCCAACCTCGGCTGACGCTCCCGCCACGTCCGGGAGGCGAATATTCCCTTGACTTGATCCCGCGGATGCGGGAAGGGTGCATTCTGGAGTCATTCGCGCGCCTGCGCGGTGGCTGCGCCGGCGCACCCGCCACCTATAATCGACGGCGCCGGCACGGTTTCGAGGCGAGGGAGCCCGGTTTCGACATGCAGTGCCCCACCCACAGGTACGCGGACGTCGTGGTCGCCTCGGCCGACGGCCGGATCGACCATGCCGGCGCGCAGGCGCTGGAAGCCGCGATCGCGTCGGCGCTCGAGGCCGGTTCGGGCGTGCGCGGCCTGGTCATCGACTTCTCGAAAGTCGACTACATCAGCAGCGTGGGCCTGCGCGTGCTGATGGTCGCGGCCAAGGCGCTGCGCGCGCGGCGGGCGACCGTCGCCGTGACCCAGCTCCAGAGCGTCGTGGCCGAGATCTTCGAGATCAGCCGCTTCCACCACGTCGTCGAGGTGCGGCACGACGTGCGCGAAGCGGTCGCGGAGATCTCGCCCGATGCGCTCGCTGCGTACGACCGGTCCCGGGGCGCGGAGGCACGGTGAAGGCGGTCCGCTTCTGGGGAACGCGCGGCTCGATCCCGGTGGCCCTCACCGTCGACGAGGTGCGGCGCAAGCTCGCATCGGCGTTGCGCGGAGCGAGCGGCCGCCGTTTCGGGAACGACGCGGAGATCGATTCGTACGTCGCGTCGCTCCCGTTCGCGGACGGCGCGACCTTCGGCGGGCACACGTCCTGCGTCGAGATCGTGACCGGCGGGCCCGACTACGTGATCTGCGATCTCGGCACCGGCGTGCGGCCGTTCGGCCAGGCCGCGCTCGCGCGCGACAGCGGCCCGCGCACCTACCACGTGTTCCTCTCGCACGTGCACTGGGACCACATCATGGGCCTGCCGTTCTTCACGCCGGCCTACATCCCGGGCAACCGGGTGGTGATCTACGGCGGCCACCCGCACCTCGAGGCGGCGCTGCGCCGCCAGCAGGAGCAGCCGAGCTTCCCGGTCGGCTTCGACACCTTCCGCGCCGACATCTCGTTCGTGCACCTCGAGCCCGGCCGCTGGCACGAGGCCGCGGGAATGCGCGTGCTCCTCAAGCTGCAGCGCCACGCCGGCGACTCGTTCGGGTTCCGCTTCGAGTCCGGTGGCCGCTCCGTCGTCTACTCGACCGATTCCGAGCACGATCTCGGCAACCGGAGCGAGACCGACGCGTTCGTCGCGTTCTTCCGCGACGCGGACCTGGTCGTCTTCGACGCGATGTACTCGCTCGCCGACGCGATCTCGGTCAAGGCCGACTGGGGCCATTCGAGCAACATCGCCGGCGTCGAGCTGTGCCATGCCGCGGGCGTCAAGCACCTGTGCATGTTCCACCACGAGCCCGCGTTCGACGACGCGTCGATCGCGCGCGTGCTCGCCGACACGCGACGCTACGAGGAGATCTGCCGGACCGACGCGCCGATGACGGTGACCGCCGCGTACGACGGGATGGAAATCCGCCTGTGACGAACGGGGCCGCCGCGGCCCCCGGCCGTGCCGCCACGGTCCTGGCGTCGGTGGGGCGCATCCGATGGATCGGCCTCGGCGCGCTCGCGGCGCTCGCCGCGCTCCTGTGGCTCGAGCCGCCGTTCGTCGTGCGCCAGCAGCAGCAGTGGTTCGACGCCACCCAGCGCCTGCTGCCGCGCAAGGTCACGCAGTTGCCGGTCACGATCGTCGAGGTCGACCAGAAGAGCCTCGCCGTGCTCGGCCAGTGGCCCTGGCCACGCACCGTGCTCGCGCAACTCGTGCGCGAGATCCGCGAGGGTGCTCCGCAGGCGATCGGCCTCGACATCCTGATGTCGGAGCCCGACCGCAGTTCGCCGGAGCACTGGCTCGACAACATGCCGACGCACGACGCCGATCTCGCGCAGGCGCTATCGTCGCTGCCGTCGCACGACGACGAACTCGCCCGCGCGCTCGCTCCCGGGAAGGTCGTGCTCGGCATGGCCGGCACGCCGGAGCCCACCGGCATGCTGCTGTTCGCGACGCCGATCCTGGTCACGCGCGAGGGGCGCGGCGCCTCCGCGTTCGAGAACCGCATTCCGCGGTACGCCGGCGTGCTGTCGAACCTGCCGCCGCTCGAGAAGGCGGCCGCCGGTCACGGGCTCCTGTCGGTCGAGACCGAGGCGAGCGTCGTGCGTCGACTGCCGATGGTCGCGAGCGTCGAGGGGACGCTCGTGCCGTCGTTCGCGCTGGAACTGGTGCGGGTGTCGGTCGGCGCGCCGCTCCTGCGGCTGCAGGCGCGGGACGGGCGGGTTCGCGCGCTCGCGGCCGGGCGCTTCGTCACGCGGACCGAGGACGACGGCGCGATCCGGATCCACTATTCGCCGCGCGACCTGCGCCGCTTCGTCTCGGCGATCGACGTGCTGCAGGCCCGGATCGATCCCGAACTCCTCGCCCGCAAGATCGTGCTCGTCGGCGTGACCGGCGTCGCGGGCGTCGATTACCAGGACACGACGCTCGGCGAGCGGATGCCCGGCGTCGAGATCCACGCGCAGCTGATCGAGAACCTGGTCGAGGGCAGCGCGGTGGTCCGGCCGTCGTGGGCACGCGCGCTCGAGGTGGCGCTGTTCGCGGTGCTGGGCCTCGTGCTGATCCGCGCGGCGCCGCTGTGGCGCACGCCCGCGACCGTGGCCTTCGCGCTCGCGGCGATGCTCGTGCCGGCCGGGGTGGCGCTCGCGGCGTTCGCCGCGGCGCACCTGCAGTTCGACGCCGCCTCGCCGGCATTCGCGTTCTTCGCGCTGTTCGCGGCGCTGCTCGCGCTGACGCTGGGCGAATCCTCGCGCGAGCGGCGCGCGCTGCGGCGGCAGATGCAGGAGGAGCGGGAGGCCACCGCGCGCATGGCCGGCGAGATGGAGGCGGCGCAGCGCATCCAGGTGGCGATGCTGCCGCGCGCGGACGCGTTCCGCGGCGACCCGCGCCTCGACCTCGCGGCGGCGATGGTGCCGGCGCGCGAGGTCGGCGGCGATCTCTACGACTTCTTCCGACTCGACGGACGGCGGCTCTTCTTCCTCGTCGGCGACGTGTCGGGCAAGGGGCTGTCCGCGTCGATCTTCATGGCGGTCAGCAAGGCGCTCGCGAAGAGCGCGGCCGTGCGCCACCCCGACGACGACCTCGGCACGTGGATGACGGCGGTGAACCGCGAGGTCTCGCGCGACAACAGCGAAGCGCTGTTCGTGACGGCGTTCGCGGGCATCCTCGACCTCGAGAGCGGCGATCTCGTCTACGCCAACGCCGGGCACGACGACCCGTACTGCGTGGGAGCCGCGTCGGGACTGCGCCGCCTGCGCGGCGGCGACGGTCCGCCGCTGTGCGCGGTCGACGGTCACGAGTACGCGGGCGAGCACACCTTCCTCGATCGGGACGAGATGATCGTGCTCGTGACCGACGGCGTCACCGACATGCGCGATCCGTCGGGCGACATGTACGGGCGCGCACGGCTCGAGGCGTTGCTCGATCGGCTGCGCCGGGCGCCGCCCGACGCGCACGCTGCGGTGGCGGCGATCCGGGACGACGTGCAGGCGTTCGCCGCGGGTACGGAGCCCGCCGACGACTTCACGATCCTCGCCCTCCTGTGGCGCGGGGCGCGGGGAGGACTCAGCGGACGATGATCTCGACGCGGCGGTTGCGCGGCTCGGCGACGCCCTGCGCGGGCGGCACGACCGGATCGCGGCTGCCGCGACCCGTCGCCACGACGTCCGCGCCCGCGAGGCCGCGCCGGACGAGTTCGGCGCGCACGGTCTCGGCGCGCCGCATTGCGAGCATGTCGTTCACCGAATCGGTGCCGATGCGGTCGGCGTGCCCGACGACGATCACGTCGGCGACCGGGCGCTTCGCGATCTCGGCGAGCACGGCGTCGATCTGCGCGAGCGACTCGGCCGTGAGTTCGTCCCTGCCCTCGGCGAACTGCAGCGTGTACGACTTCTCGCGGCGCGGTTGCGCAGCGAGCGCCAGGCCGAAGTCGCGCGACACCTCGTCTGGCGTCGCGTCGTACGTCCGCGTCTCGAGCGCATTGCGGCTCGCCGCCGCGTACGGGTGGTCGAGGACCACTTCCCCGCGCTCGTCGGCGACGCTCACCGCGGTCTTGCGGCCGTCGGGCTCGGGCAGGAGCACGACCTTCACCGTCGGCGCGCACCCGGCGAGGGCCGCCACCGCGGCGAGCACGAGCGCCGCGGCGCGCGCGGGCCCGACCGGGAACATGTCAGCCGTCGACGAACACCACGAACTCGGTGCCGCGGACGCCCAGGACGTTCGCCGGCGTGCGGACCTTCATCGCCTCGGGCGACTGCTTGGCGATCTTGCCGGAGACGACCGACAGGGTGCCCCTGGACAGCGTCGAGTCGAACTTGCCCTGGTGGGTCGTCGGATCGAATGCGAACGCGTCGAGCGAAAGCACGCTGTTCGGGCCGATCGACAGCAGCGATCCGTCGCTCATCGTGATGCCGACGGCGCCGTCCGAGCCGGTGGAGAGCACGTCGGAGGCCTCGAGCTTCGTGCCGACCGGGCCGGACAACCGGGCGCCTGCGCGTTCGATCGTGACCTCGCCCTTCGAGGTCTTCACCTGGCCGACCTCGGCGGCGAGGGCGAGCGTGGCCGCGGAAGCGAGCGCCACGGTGAGCGCGAGGCGGGCGAAGGACGTGGCCCTGGAGGGGGTGCGGGTCATGGCAGGGGCTCCGGAGACGGGGCGCGGGGCGCGGTGGACGGCATTGTCCGCCACCGGTGGCCCGACCGCAATCGCGGCGACGGGGGCAGGCGATGAGCGTCCCCGACGAGGCGACGTTCGCGGCGGCGCTCGACCAACTGCCGGCGACGGCGGCTTTCGTCGAAGCGTTCTGCCGGCGCCGGACGATCGACGCCGGCGACGTCCTGCGCCTCACGCTGATCGTCGAGGAGGTGTTCTCGAACGTGGTGCGGCACGGCTACCGCGGCGGAAGCGGATGGGTGCGGATCGCGCTCGTTGCGGACGGACGCGACGTGCTGCTCGGCTTCGAGGACGCCGCGCCTCCGTCCGACCCCCGCACGGCCCTTGCGCGCATGCCCGCGGACCTGGGCGATCCGGTCGAGACGCGCGCCGTCGGCGGCCTCGGAGCGTGGCTCGTCGGCCGCCTCGTCGTCGACGCGAGCTACGTCCGGCAGTCGGACGCGAACGTGCTGTCGCTGCGCTTCCGGTGCGGCGTCACATCCGCTCGATGATCGCCGCGATCCCCTGCCCGCCGCCGATGCACATCGTGATGAGGCCGTAGCGCTTGTTCGTCCGGTTCAGTTCGTACATGCACTTGACGGTCAGGATCGCGCCGGTCGCGCCGATCGGGTGGCCGAGCGCCACGGCGCCGCCGTTCGGATTCACCTTCGCGGGATCGAGGCCGAGTTCCTTCGATACGCCGAGCGCCTGCGCGGCGAACGCCTCGTTCGACTCGATCACGTCGAGGTCGGAGATCTTGAGCCCGGCCTTCGCGAGCGCGCTCTTCACCGCTGACACGGGGCCGAGCCCCATGATCTTCGGGTCGATGCCCGCGTGGCCGTAGGAGACGAGCCGCGCCATCGGCTTCAGGCCCTTCTTCGCGGCGACGCCCGCTTCCATCAGCACGACCGCGGCGGCGGCGTCGTTGATGCCGGAAGCGTTGCCGGCGGTCACCGTGCCGTTGTCCTTCTGGAACACCGCCTTGAGCTTCGCCATGCCCTCCATCGAGGCGTCGGCCCGGACGTGCTCGTCGGTGTCGAACTGGATCGGGCCCTTCCTGCTCTTGAGTTCGATCGGCAGGATCTGGCTCTTGAAGTGGCCGGCCTGCTGCGCGGCGTGCGCGCGCCGGTGGCTCTCGACCGCGAACTGGTCCTGCACCTCGCGGTTCAGCTGGCACTTCGCGGCGACGTTCTCGGCGGTGATGCCCATGTGCACGGTGTCGAACGGGTCGGTCAGCGCGCCGACCATCATGTCGATCGACTTCGCATCGCCCATGCGCGCGCCCCAGCGCTGCGTCGTGTTCGCGTAGGCCGCGCGGCTCATGCTCTCGGCGCCGCCGCCGATCGCGGCGTCGGTGTCGCCGAGCAGGATGTACTGCGACGCCGAGACGATCGCCTGCATGCCGCTGCCGCACAGCCGGTTCACCGTCATCGCGCCCGACGAGTGCGGCAGGCCGCCGTTCACGCCGATCAGGCGCGAGATGTACATGTCGCGCGCCTCGCCGTGGATCACGTTGCCGATCACGCACTGGCCGATCTCGTTCGGGTCGACCTTGGCGCGGGCGATCGCTTCCTTGACGACCTTCGCGCCGAGTTCGGCGGGGGCGATGTCCTTGAGGCTGCCGCCGTAATCGCCGATGGCGGTCCGGACACCTGACAGGATGACGACGCTGCGCTGGCTCATGGGGTTCTCCGGCGGGGCAAAACCTCAATGATAGGCCGGTTCCGGGGATCCTGCGTTCGCGGGGCTTAACCTGAGTCAACGGCGGGGGAGCGTCGAAGCGGAAGATTACGTTGCGCGCTCCCCCGGTGCGGGCTTAGCGTGAGCGGTACCGTTCGCGCCCGATCGCGCACGGGCACGCAGTGCCGAACCTAGGGAGACCGTCATGATTCGCCTGATCCGACAAGGCTTGCTGTTGGTCGCGCTCGCGCTCGCCCTCCCGGCGGAGGCCGCGACGCGCTACTGGTCGCTGCAGGGGGTCGTATTCGAGGATGGAACCACGCTCGCGGGCAGCTTCGGCTACGACGACGTGGCGAACGAGGTCACCACCTGGAACATCCGGGTCCAGGGCGGGAGCGGATACCAGCCGTTCACGCTCACGCCGGGCAACTCGAACCCCGTCAACGGAGGCGTGGGCATCACCGGCGGGTTCGTCTACTTCTTCCAGTTCGTCGCCATGGAGGGCACGGACGCCGAGCGCTGGCTGTGGCTCTCGGTCAAGTTCCGCCTCGACGGAAGCGTGGCTTCGCAGCCGTTGTACCTCGTCGATCCGGCCAATCCGGCCGGCTTCTACTACGCGTTCGAACGCAAGCCCGGCGTTGCGGACGATCGCAGGATCGTCGCCGGTTCGGTCGTGCTCGTCCCGTTCCCGCCGGCAGTAGGTCTGGTCGACGTGGTCGAGTTCTACCACGCCGGGCTCGGTCACTACTTCATGACCGCGGATCCGCCCGAGATCGCGGGCCTCGATTCCGGCTACTTCCCCGGCTGGACCCGCACCGGCGAGAGCTTCAAGGCGTATGCGGCGGGAAGCAGCGCCGGGGCCACGATGAATCCGGTGTGCCGCTACTTCAAGTGGCCGGTGGCCGGCGTGACCACGCACTTCTATTCGGCGAACGCGTACGAGTGCTGGCTCGTGGATCACCTGTTCGGCCCCGAGTGGGTGATCGAGAACGACAACGTGTTCCAGGTCGACCTGCCGGACCAGGCGACCGGTGCATGCCCGGGAAGCACGATTCCGGTCTATCGGCTGTGGAACGGCGTGCTGCCGACCAACCACCGCTACACGACGAGCCTCGCGGTGCGCTCGACGATGATGGCGGCGGGGTGGATTCCGGAGGGGTACGGTCCGGTCGGCGTGGCGATGTGCACGCTGCCGTGACGGCAGGAGCGGCGACGCGGCGCGGGATGCGGTAGCATCGCCGACTTGGCGGGGCGCGTCCCGCGCCCGCGACACGAGGAGTCCTCCGATGTCCGTCCTGCTTGTCCGCCGGTTCGCGCCGGTGCTCGTTGCCGCGGCTGCGGCGTGGTCGATGAGCGGCCCGGCGGCGGCCGATTACCCCGAGCGCTCGGTCCAGTACCTGATTCCGTTCGCGGCCGGCGGCGAGTCGGACGTCGTCGCGCGCTTCCAGCAGCAGGCGTTCGCGCAGAAGTTCCGGCAGGAGATGGTCGTCATCAACCGGCCGGGCGGCGGCGGCGCGCTGGTCTGGCAGCAGTTGAACACGCTGCCCGGCGACGGGTACACGATCGCGGGCATCAACCTGCCCCACATCGTGCTGCAACCGATCGAGGGCAGCGTGAGCTACAAGACCGACGACCTGGTGTCGGTCTACTGGTTCCACTACACGCCCGACGCGCTGATCGTGCCGGCGACGAGTCCGTACAGGACGTTCCAGGATTTCGTCGCCGCGGCGAAGGAGAAGCCGGGTTCGCTGTCGATCGCCGGTTCCGCCCTGTACTCGGCGAACCACGTCGCGCACGAACGGCTGAACCGCGACTTCAAGGTCAAGACCGAATACGTGCCGTTCAAGGGTACCGGCGACCTCGTCGCCTCGGTGCTGGGCGGCCACGTGGCGGGCGCCATGTCCTACACGACGCTCGCCATCCAGCAGAAGGGCAAGATGCGGATGCTCGCGGTCGCCACGAAGGAGCGTCACCCGCAGTTCCCTGACGTGCCGACCTTCCGGGAACTCGGCGTCGACTGGGTCGACGGTGCATATCGCGGCGTCGCGGTGCCGAAGTCGACGCCCGAGGCGGTGCGCCGGCAGGTCTCCGGCATGATGGAGGCGCTGAACAAGGACCCCGACATGCGCAAGAAGATGGTCGACGGCGGCTTCGAGGTGATCGACGTGCCCTACGACCAGGTGCCTGCGTTCATGAAGGAGCGCACGGCGCAGTACACGGAAACCGCGCGCCAGCTCGGCATGATCAAGTAGCCCGCGGCGGGAACGTTGTGGATCGGCCTTCAGGCCGACTGAACTGCTGTGGGTCGGCCTTCAGGCCGACGAGGGAATCGCCGTCGATGGCGGCACCGGCGGGCCCCCGGGTATCCTGCGCGGAGCGGAAACGATTCGCGCAGCGCTCGAGGAACCGCCGATGACGACGACACCGGAATCGAAGTGGCGCCACCGCGGCGTGCGCGTGGTGCATGCGAACGAACTCGACGTGAACACGCCGCAGACGCCGGGCATGAACCGCGCGGCGGCGATCACGACGGCGACCGCGGGCGCGGAGAAGCTCTGGGCCGGCACGGTCGTGATCCATCCGAAGGCGAAGACCGGCGCGCACCACCACGGGCCGGTCGAGAGCGTGATCTACGTCGTCTCGGGCAAGGCGCGCATGAAGTGGGGCGACCGCCTCGAGTTCACCGCGGAGGCCGGGCCGGGCGACTTCATCTACGTCCCGCCCTACGTGCCGCACCAGGAGATCAACGCGAGCGACGACGAGCCGCTCTCGTGCGTGCTGTGCCGCAGCGGCCAGCAGCCGGTGGTCGTCAATCTCGATCTGCCGAACGTCGAGCCCAATCCCGAGGAAGTGCACTGGGTCGACAACATCCACCCCGCTCCGCGCGGCAAGCCGCCGCGCGAGTGTTGACGCGATCCCGCGTCGGGCGCATGGCCCGACGCCGGCCGCGGCAGCAGGTCAGCGCCGCCGCCTGCGCAGCCCGAGCATCGCGACTGCGAACGACAGCGCACCGAGCGCCGCGGGGGCGAGCGCGGGCACCGGGATCGAGGGCAGCACGGGAGCCGCGGGGTACGCGCCTTGGATCGCGCCGATGTCGACCGCGCCACCGGCATCGCGCGGGTACCCCGTGCCGCGCTGGTCGAACGCGTAGCCCTGCGCGTTCGAACCCACGCCAATCGCCGGGCTCGACGGCCCGGGCCGCATCGCGTTCGTCGGGCCGCCGTAGTCGCCGAATCCCAACAGTTGCGGATCGGTCGCGATCAGGTTGGCGCTGTTCGTCCCGTTCAGCACGGACGTCGCCGCGATGTCCTCCTGGAAGAGCGAGTTGGACGCGCCGACGGTGCCCGAGCCGATGCGATTGATGTCGTTGAGTCCGGTGGAGTCGGTGTTGTTGGCGACGATCGTGCTCTCGAAGGTGATCGTCGAGTTCTCGGAGAGCACGCCGCCGACGAACGTCGCGTTGTTGTCGGAGATCGTCGCGTTGCGGATCGTCGCGAAGCCGCCCTGCTCGTGGATCCCGCCGACGCTGTCGTTGGCGATGTTGTTGTAGAACGTCGAGTTGTCGATCCGCAACTCGTAGCCGCTGTGGAAGATGCCGGCGGCCTTGTTCGCGCGGTTGATCGAGAACGTGCTGTTCGAGATCGTCAGGAAGTTGACGCTGTTGCCGTCGACGTCCGGCTGGAATCCGTCGTAGATCGCCCCGCCGTCGCCGCCCGCCTGGTTGCTGGCCAGGGTCATGTACGACAGCGTGAGGTTGCCGCCGGTGCTGTTCAGGATCGCGCCGCCGTTGGTGTTGACCAGCCCGTTGATGAGCGACATTCCGATGAGCGTGAGATTCGTCGTGTTGCCCTGGATCTCGAAGTGGCGCGAGTTCAGGTTGGCGTCGAGCGTCATCAGGCGCGGCCCGGCGCCGGTGATCGTCAGCGTGTCGGTCACGGTGAGCTGGCCGCTCGTCAGCGTGATGAGGCCGGGCGCGGCGAAGGTGATCGTGTCGGGGACGCCGGGCGTGGCGTTCGCGAAGCCGACGGCCTCGCGCAGGGACCCGGCGCCGCTGTCCGCGAGCGTGGAAACGACGTAGTTGGCCGCCTGGGCGTTCGTCGCCAGCGAGAGCGAGGCCGCGAGGACGAGCGGTCGAAGCATGGTCAGGGCCCTCCCTATGAAACCTGACTATAACGTTGTATGCCCGTCGGGCGCACCTGGAATCGCGCCTTCCGGCCGCATCCGGCGCAGGATTACAACGCGACCGAAACGCGTTAGAGGCCCTCGAGCGCCAGGTTCTCGTGGTAGCGGTGCGGGATCGCGAGCCGGGGGAGGACGGCCCGCGCGGCCCCGCCCGAGACGAGGCAGGTGAGATCGTCCTCGACCTTCGCCTCATGCGCGTACATCCGCTCGATCGCGCCGGCCTGAGCGTGCTGGCAGCCGGATGCGATCGCGTCGACCGTCTGCTTCGGATACTCGTCGAATTCGCCGCCCTGGTCGGGCAGCGCGGCCGTCCCCTCGTGCAGCGAGCGCAGCATGAGGCCGACGCCCGGCATGATGGTCCCGCCCTTGAATAGGCCCGCCGGCGAGAGGAAATCGATCGTCGTCGCGGTGCCGCACACGACGACCATCGCGGCGCGCGGGCCGAGCAGCCAGCGCGCGCCGATCAGCGCGGCCCAGCGGTCGCTGCCGAGCTGGGCCGGATTGCGGTAGCTGTTGGTGACGCCGCACTGCTCGATCTTCGGAACGAGCCAGTGCGGCGCGGGCGCGTCGGGCCACGTTTCGAGGGCCCTGATCGTCGCCGCGCGCACGCGCGTGCCGGCGACGTTGCTGATGACGATCCGCGCGGGCGTCGGGAACTTCGCGAACTGGGC
Organism: Casimicrobiaceae bacterium; assembly: GCA_035427325.1. Lineage (GTDB taxonomy): Bacteria > Pseudomonadota > Gammaproteobacteria > Burkholderiales > Casimicrobiaceae > VBCG01. Next base: position 7,719 of record DAOMBL010000007.1, on the reverse strand, counting down.
GGGGAGCGCGGGGATCTCCTCGAGCAGCGCATGCCCCGACTCGAGGCGGTTCTCGCGCGCGCCGCCCCGCGAAGAAGGCCGGAACAGGCCCCATTTGAGGAACGTGTTTCCGATGTCGATCAGCAGGTGGCAGTCGCGCATGGGCGTCATCGGCGGTCGGGAATCTGGTCGTGCGTGCCGGGGAGCGGAAGGGGATCTGGAAACCGGTCGAGCGGGTAGATCGGACGCTTGAGCTTGCGGTACGGGTAGACCGACAGGTCGGCGTTCGTGACGCCCTCTCCCGCGCATTCGACGACGTGCGAGGCGATCGGCGCGAAGCCCGCCCGGTAGTGTATGCGCGACTTGAGCATCAGGTAGCGCTGCTCGCGCGGGTCGATGCCCGCATGCGTGAACACGCCCTGGTCGAAGGGTTCGTGCGGGCGGGAGGTGACGAGGATCTTCGCGCGCCCGGTGTCGAGCACGGCGGTGCGCCCGAGGAACGTCCGGACGCCGGTGTACATCGGGCCGGTGATCGTGAACGCGCCGTCGGTGATCCTGCGGACCCGGCCTTCGACTTCGAGCGGCTTGCCCGCGAGACCGATCGCGGGCATCGCGGTGCGGCCCCCGAGGGACAGGCGGACGTCCTGGCCTTCGCCGGCCGCGACCATCGTCTCGACTGCCTGCGGATCGCGGATCGGCGCGATCGCGACGCCGTCGAGTTCCTGGCGCAGGATCTCCGCGACGACGGCCATCACGTCCTGCGCGCCGCCCGACCCGCAGTTGTCGCAGTGGTCGATCAGGAGGACCGGTGCGCCGGAGTGGCCTTGTCCGAACGCTTTCGCGCGCGCGACGGACTCCGCGAGCGGCGGCGCATGGAACGCGTACTCCGCGCGGCGCTCCCACGCGATCGCGAGCATGCGGTCGCACACCTCGCGCGCCGCCTCGCGGCCTCCGCGGCGGGCGTCGCCGACGACGATCGAGGAGGTGCCGGTGTACGGTGTGTCGGCGTGCGGAAACGATGGCAGGAGCGTCGCGGCGAGCACCCGGCCCGCCCGCTCCTCGCGCCGCGCGTAGTCGAGGATGTCGCCCGACGGCCCGTCCTCGGGCGCGTGGCGCATGATCGACGCGAGGAGCGGCTTCCAGCCCCACGCCATCACCGGCTCGATCTCGCCGTCGAGCGCGCGCACGAGGATCGACCCGGCGAGCATGCCGGCGTCGTACATGTCGACGTGCGGATAGGTCTTGTATCCGGTGACGACGGTCGCGTTCTCGACCAGGTCGCCGGACAGGTTCGTGTGATAGTCGAGCGTGACCGCGATGGGCAGGCCGGGCGCGATGCGGCGCAGGCGTCGCACGATCTCGCCCTCGGGATCGTCGCAGTCGTCGATGACCATCGCGCCGTGCAGGTCGAGGAACGCGGCGTCGCAGCCCGCGCGCACCGCGTCCTCGATCGGGCGCACGAGCGCCTCGAAGGTCGCGCGCGACGCGCGGTTCGACGGCCAGGATTCCGCGGCGACCGGCGTCACGATCTCCGCACGCTCCTTCGCGGCGAGGTCGAGGTAGGCGGCGAGCGGGGTGTTGGTGCCGCGGTACTGTGCCGCAACCGCCGCGCCGAACACCGGCCCTTCGCCGTGGCCGAACGACGCGAGCGTCGTCGCGATCGGCGAGAACGTGTTGGTCTCGTGCTTGACGAGCGCGAGGACGTAGCGGCGCGCCATCGCGTCAGAGGGACGGCGGGACGAACGCGGGACCCAGCGGCTTGAGCCGCAGCCCCGCGCGCAGCCGCTTCCAGCCGAACGCCGCGGGATCGGCCCTCGCGGGACCCGGCGCGGCGACGACGAGCACTTCCCGCGCGATCGGCTCGAAGTCGGCGCGGAAGTGCACCGAGCTCTTGAGCGCGAGCACGCGCTCCTCGCGCGGTTCGACGCCGACGTGCCGGAACATCGCCTGGTCGCCCGCCTGGCATTTGACCGACGCGAGCACCACGCGCACGTTGCCGCGGCGAAGCAGCGCCATCGGGCCGAGGTCCATCCGGAACCCCCGGAACATCGGGCCGGTGCAGGTGAACCGGCCGTCGGCGAGCTTCTCGACGATGAACTCGCCTTCCAGCGGGACATGTCCCGGCACACCGGAAATCTCTCCCAGCCGGAATCGCGTCGCATGACGCTCGCCGACCGCGTGCGCCTGCTTCGCGGACGCGGGATCGATCAGCAGGCCCAGCACCGAGCCGGGCGCGTCGTGCCGCAGGAGCGACGAGAGCAGGCCCGTGGTGTCGCCGTTGCCTCCCGCGCCGGGATTGTCCTGGGTGTCGGCGAGCACGACCGGCGCGCCGGGTGCTCCGCGCTGCACCGCGCGGCGCACCGCATCGTCGGGCGTGTAGAGGTCCAGGCGGAACTCGCCTTCGGCGTCGGCGATGGCCCGCCGCAGCGCGGCGACCGCGACCTGCACGTGCGTGTCGTCGGGCCCCATGCCGAACGCGGTCATGCCGCACTCGGGGATGTCGGCCATCGGGAAGCCCGGCGCGAACGACAGCACGGCGCCGTGCTCGCGCTCGAGGCTCTCGAGGTGCGCGTACAACCGCCGGCCCGGCTCGATCGTCGTGCACTGCGAAGGCAATCCGGTCAGGAAATCGAGCGTGCCCGCGCTCTTCGCGAGCGGAGCGCCGGTCGCGAGCATCCCGTCGAGCATCCGTGCGGCGCGCTCGCCGGTCGAGGCCATGTCCACGTGCGGGTAGGTCCGGTACGCGACCAGCGCGTTCGCGTGCTCCAGCATCGCGCGCGTGACGTTCGCGTGCAGGTCGAGGCTCGCGACCACCGGCACCTTCGGTCCGACCACCCGCCGCACGCGGGCGAGGAGTTCGCCTTCGCCGTCGTCGAGGTGCTCGGTCACCATCGCACCGTGCAGGTCGAGGTATACGCCGTCGACCGCACCCGCCGCGGCGAGCCGCGTCACGATCTCGCCCGCGATGCGCTCGAACGCGTCGCGCGTCACCTGCGCGGACGGATTCGCCGCGGCCCACGCGAGTCCGACGGTGCGGTGCCCCGCGCGGTGCAGCGCGCGCATCGCGCCCGCGGCCGGGATGTTCGCGCCGTCGAGTCGGTCCGCGACCTGGTCGCCGAAGCTCAACGGCGGCCAGCCCTCGCCGGATTCGAATCGGTCGAAGCCCGCCTTCGACGGTGCGAACGTATTGGTCTCGTGCTGGAAGCCGCCGATGGCGATGCGCATTTCAGCGAACAGGGAGCAGGGAACAGGGAACAGGGTAGCAAAGCGCGTCCGCGAGCGTAAGGCGAGGGACGTCGGGCAGACGTGCGGTGGCGGGCGGGGCGTTCCGCTGCGCGTCGGATGCGCGGGATTCGACGTTCGATGACATATACTGGACCGCTGCCTCGCGCGAAGCTTCCCGATGGTCTCGATCGTCCTCTATCTCGCCGCCATCGTCGCCTGCGGCGGAGCGGGTGCGCTGGTCGGCTGGTTCGCGTCCGGCGCGATCGGCCTGACCGGCACGCCGATGGCGCTGGTCGCCTCGTTCATCGGCATGATCGTGGCGACCGCGCTGTGGGTGCTCGGCACCGCGATCCTCCAGAGGAAGCGATGAGCGAGCGCGCCGGTACCGCGGATCCGGTCGAGCGCATCCTCGCCGCGGTGGACGGCGGCGCGCCGATCGCGCCGCTGACCGACGGCGACCGCGACTACGACGTCGATCGCGCCTACCGCACCCTCGCCGCGCTGCACGAGCGTCGCATCGCGCAGGGCTGGCGCCCGGTCGGACGCAAGATCGGGTTCACCAACCGCACGATCTGGCCCCGCTACGGCGTCTACCAGCCGATGTGGTCGTACGTGTGGGATCGCACGGTGACGTATGCGGTGGACGGTGCGGCGGCGCTCGACGTGTCGCGGCTGCACGAACCCCGGATCGAGCCGGAGGTCGTGTTCGGTCTCGCCGCGCCGCTGCCGGAGCGCGGGAACGCGCGCGCGATCCTCGACGGTGTCGCGTGGATCGCGGCGGGGTTCGAGATCGTGCACTCGATCTTCCCCGGCTGGCGATTCCGCGCGCCGGACTGCACCGCGGCCTTCGGCCTGCACGGCCTGCTCGTGGTCGGCGAACGCACGCCGGTCGGTCCGGAACAACGCGACCTGCTCGACCGCCTGCTGCCCGCCTGTCGCGTCGCGCTGCGCAAGGACGGCCGCGTCGTCGACACCGGCGTGGGCGCCAACGTGCTCGATGGGCCCGCCCACGCGCTGGCGCATCTGCGCGACGTCCTCGCGTCGCAGCCGGATTCGCGCCCGCTCGCCGCCGGCGAACTCGTGACGACCGGCACGATCACCGACGCGTGGCCGGTGGCGCGCGGCGACACCTGGACGAGCGACTACGGCGCGCTGCCGGTGCGGGGGCTCGCGCTCGCGATCCGCTGACGCGGTCGTCGCGCAGGGCGACGCGACGCGGAACGAGCATGCGCGCGCCCCCGATCGGGGAAGACTCGGCCGCACGGGCGCGCGGTCCCGGCCGTGCCGCGTGCGTCGCCGGGAGGATGCGGCATCGCGTGCAGCGACCGGCCTCGCGCACCCGCGCGGCCGAAAGGTCCTCCCCGATCGGGAGTGTCGACGGCGCCGCGCCGGGCGGCGCGGAAGCTTGCCCTGCAACGCATGCGGAGCCGCGCACGCTCAGCACACGCACCGCGCGACGTCGACGCGACGCGAGAGCGCCCGTGCCGTCGGATCGCCGGACAGGTGGGTGGCCGCGAACGCGTCGCCGGCAGGAGGAACGTGTCCGCCTCCGCGCCGCCTCGCGCGTCGCGAGCGAATGACGCCAGTGACCAGCACGACAGCCGCGCCGAGGACGAGCGCGGGCGCGAAAGGAGCGGGCTCGAAGCCGGACTGACCGGCATCGCGCATCATCGCGTCACGGTTGCGCACCTCCCCCGCGGCGCTCGGGACGGCCCGCGTGGACGTGGGGCGGTTCGGGGTCGGTCGTTGCACGAACGTATCCGCGACGGCCGGAGGGGCGGGCGGTCCTGCCTGGGCGTGCGTGGCCGCGATGAACACCGCGAGCGCGAGCACGACGCTCACGAACAGGCCGGTGGCGAGTCCCTCGAGGGCGAGGCGCGCGAGGCCGCGCCAGCCCTGCGGCGGAAGCAGTCTTTGCGGGGGAAGGGCATCGGCGGGCGTGGGTGATCGGGCTTCCATCGTGGCGCTGCGAGGATCCGCGCGGGCGGGGCGAGCCGGGGGAGATCGCGGCTTGCCCGTCGCGGATCCTTCGAGCCTCCTTCGGTCGTGGGTCGGGTGGCGGCGGCCGTCCGTTCCGTTGCCGTGCGGCGCCCCGCCGGATCGGCGACCGCACGAGGCGCATTGCACATGCGCAACCGGGTCCCGCCGCGGCGCGATGGCGGCATTCCGGCGAGCAATTCTGGCGATCCGGTGGCAACGCGTGCGTCCCGGGCCCGGGGCGCGCGTGTCGTCGCGACCCCGGCGAACGAGCGGCGAACGTCCTTGGTATAGTCGGCGCGCCATGAGCCGACGCATTGCCATCGTCGAGGACGAGCCCGCGATCCGCGCCAACTACGCCGACGCGCTGAAGCGCCTGGGCTACGAGGTCGCCGCGCACGCGACGCGCGATGGCGCGCTCGCGGCGTTTCGCACGCGGCTGCCCGATCTCGCTGTCGTCGACCTCGGGTTGGGCGACGATCCGGACGCCGGTTTCGCGCTCTGCCGCGAACTGCGGGCGATGTCGCCCTCGATCCCGATCCTGATCCTGTCGGCGCGCGACGCGGACATCGACATCGTGTCGGGGCTGCGCGTGGGTGCCGACGACTACCTGACGAAGGACGCGAGCCTGCCGCACCTCGCGGCGCGCATCGCCGCGCTGTTCCGGCGCGCGGACGTGGCGACCTCGCCGGCCTCCGCCGAGGACGTGGTCGAGCGCGGGCCGCTCGCGCTCGACGTGAAGCGCATGACCGCACGCTGGCGCGGCCACCCGGTCGACCTGACGCTCACCGAGTTCTGGATGGTGCACGCGCTCGCGCGCCATCCGGGACACGTCAAGGACCGCGACGCCCTGATGCGCGAGGCGAACACGGTCGTCGACGACGGGACGATCACCTCGCACGTCAAGCGCATCCGGCGCAAGTTCCAGGCGATCGACCCGTCGTTCGACCGCATCGCCACCGTCTACGGCATGGGCTATCGCTGGATCGAAGGCTCCGGTCCGGCCGCGTAGCGCCGCGCATGACGCGACTCGGCATCCGCGCCCAGCTGCTGCTGGTGCTGACCGTGTTCCTCGTGCTGCCGTGGCTCGGCGTCGAGTACGCGCGCGAACTCGAGCGCGTGCTGCGCGAGGCGCAGGACCGCACGCTCGCGGGCACCGCGCAGGCGGTCGCGATCGCGCTCCACGACCGGCCGAGGCTGTTCGACGCGCCAGAGCGGCTGGTCGCGCCGACGGGCGGCGCGCCGCAGGATCTCGTCGACGCCGCGGCGGCACGGCCGACGCTCTCCGCGGGTGCCGCGGCCGCGGCGCCGGAACTCGAGGAGATCCTGCTGGGACTCACGCGCACGACCGCGCGCATCCGCATCGTCGACCGCGACCTCGGAATCCTCGCGCATGCGGGAAGCCTCAAGCGACCGGAGGCCGGCGATGCGTCGTCGCGGCCGCTCTTCGATCCGCTGTTCTCGCTGTTCCTGTCGCGCCCGACCGAGGACTTCGTCGACGACTCCGGCAGCGGCAGCGTGCCTGCGCGAAGCGAGATCCTGGCCGCGCTCGACGGCATCCCGGCGACGTACCGCCGCAACACGGCGGACGGACGCGCGGTCGTCGTCGCGGCGGCGCATCCGATCTGGGTCGGCGATCGCGTGCGCGGCGCCGTGCTGGTCGAGGAGACCACCAACGCGGTGCTCGCCGAGCGCAACCGCGCGTTCGAGCGGTTGTTCTCGATCGTGGTGGCGGTCCTCCTCGTCGGTTCGATCGCGCTCACCGTCTACGCGACCTGGCTGTCGTCGCGCATCCGGCGCCTCGCGCGCGACGCGGAGGCGGCGATCGATCGCGACGGCCGCGTGCTGGGGCCGCTTCCCGGCAGCGGCGCGCGCGACGAGATCGGCGACCTGGCGCGAAGCTACTCGGGCGTGCTGGCGCGGCTCGCGGGCTACGCGAGTTACCAGGAGAAGCTCGCGGCGCGGCTGTCGCACGAACTGCGCACGCCGCTCGCCGTGGTGCGCAGCTCGCTCGACAACCTGTCGGTGTCGTCGATGGCGCCGGAGGCGCGCCCGTACGTCGAACGGGCCGGCGAAGGGCTCGACCGGCTCGCGACGATCCTCGCGCGCATGACCGAGGCGGCGCGCCTCGAGCAGGCGCTGGGCGACGCCGAGCGCGAACGGTTCGACCTGTCGCAGGTCGTCGGCGGCTGCGTCGAGGGCTACCGGCTCGCGTATCCGCAGCGACCGTTCGTGTTCGTGCCGCCGGGCGAACCGCTGGCGGTCGAGGGCGCTCCGGAGATCGTCGCGCAGATGCTCGACAAGCTGGTCGAGAACGCGGTCGACTTCGCGACGGGCGGCGCGATCGAAGTCGCGCTGGTCCGCGACGGGGAGCACGCGAGCCTGTCGGTCGCCAACGAAGGCCCGCCGCTGCCCGAGGGCGCCGGGGACCGCCTGTTCGAGCCGATGGTCTCGGTGCGGGCGCAGGAAGGCCGCACGCCGCACCTCGGTCTCGGCCTCGCGATCGTGCGCATCGTCGCGGCACGGCACGGCGGCGAG